>NZ_JBPQTS010000168.1:0-15040 GCF_051386455.1 Streptomyces sp. URMC 124 | reverse complement strand
GCTGACGCCGTCGGTACGGGCGTCAGCGCGCACATCGGCCGATGCCGCCCGCCGAACCGTTCGCGATCGTCGTCGTCATCTCAGAAGTCCCATCCGTCGTCGTCGGACGGCTGCCCGGGGTCCGCCGCGAAGGCCTCGCCCGCCATGCCGGCGGTCAGCGTCGTGCCGTCGACGGGGTCGATGAGGAGGAAGGAGCCGGTGGGGCGGGAGCCGGCGTAGGGGTCGAGGGCGAGCGGCTCGGAGGTGCGCAGCGTGACGCGCCCGATGTCGTTGGCCTCCAGGCGGCCCGGCGCGGGGTGCTGGGAGAGGTCGTCGAGGGTGAGGCGGGAGGGGATGTCCTTGACGATGGCCCGGACGGTGCGGGTGGTGTGCTTGAGCAGGACGCGGGCGCCGGGGAGCAGCGGCTGGTCGGCGAGGTGGCAGACGGTGGCCTCGACGTCCCGGGTGACCTGCGGCGCGCCTGCGGTGGGGGCGATGAGGTCGCCGCGGGAGACGTCGAGGTCGTCGGCGAGGCGCACGGTCACCGACTGCGGCGCCCAGGCCACGTCGACGCCCCGGCCGAGCGCGTCGATGGCGGCGATCGTGCTCGTGCGCCCCGAGGGCAGCACGGTGACGGGCTCGCCGACGCGCAGCACCCCGGAGGCGATCTGTCCCGCGTAGCCGCGGTAGTCGGGGTGCTCGGCCGTCTGCGGCCTGATCGTGTACTGGACGGGGAACCGCGCCGGGTCGGCGGTGGGGTCGGTGACGACGGGCACCGTCTCCAGGTACTCCAGGACGGTGGGGCCGCCGTACCAGTCCATGTGCGCGGAGGGCGCCACCACGTTGTCACCGGCGAGCGCGGAGACGGGGATGGCCGTCACCTCGGGGACGCCCAGCCCGCTCGCGTAGGCCGTGAACTCCTCGGCGATCGCGGCGAAGACGGGCTCCGCGTAGCCGGCGAGGTCCATCTTGTTGACGGCGAGGAGGACGTGCGGGACGCGCAGGAGCGCTGCGACGGCCGCGTGGCGGCGGGTCTGCTCGACGACGCCGTTGCGGGCGTCGACGAGGACGACGGCGGCCTGGGCGGTGGACGCCCCGGTGACCATGTTGCGCGTGTACTGCACGTGGCCGGGGGTGTCGGCGAGGATGAAGCGCCGCCGGGGCGTGGCGAAGTAGCGGTAGGCGACGTCGATGGTGATGCCCTGCTCGCGCTCGGCGCGCAGGCCGTCCGTCAGCAGCGCCAGGTCCGGGGCGTCGGCGCCGCGGCTGCGGGAGGCGTGCTCGACGGCCTCCAGCTGGTCGGCCAGGATGGACTTGGAGTCGTGCAGCAGACGCCCGACCAGCGTCGACTTGCCGTCGTCGACGGATCCGGCGGTGGCGAAGCGCAGCAGCGAGGTCGCGGCCGTGGTCGTGTCGTGCACCGTGCTCATGGCTAGAAATACCCCTCGCGCTTGCGGTCTTCCATGGCGGCTTCGGAGAGTCTGTCGTCGGCTCTGGTGGCGCCGCGCTCGGTGAGGCGGGAGGCGGTGATCTCGGCGATGACCTCCTCGGTGGTGGCGGCGCGGGAGTCGACGGCGCCGGTGCAGGACATGTCGCCGACCGTTCGGTAGCGCACCGTGCGTATCCGCACCTCTTCGTCCTCGCGCGGGCCGCCCCAGGCGCCGGGGGCGAGCCACATGCCGTTGCGGGAGAAGACCTCGCGCTCGTGGGCGAAGTAGATGGCGGGGAGCTCGATCTTCTCGCGGGCGATGTACTGCCAGACGTCGAGCTCGGTGAAGTTGGACAGCGGGAAGACGCGGACGTGTTCGCCGGGGGCGTGGCGGCCGTTGTAGAGCTGCCACAGCTCGGGGCGCTGGCGGCGCGGGTCCCAGCCGCCGAACTCGTCGCGCAGGGAGAACACGCGCTCCTTGGCGCGGGCCTTCTCCTCGTCGCGGCGGCCGCCGCCGAAGACGGCGTCGAAGCGGTGGCGGGCGATCGCGTCGAGCAGGGGGACCGTCTGCAGGGGGTTGCGGGTGCCGTCGGGGCGCTCGCGGACCCGGCCGGTGTCGATGGCCTCCTGGACGGAGGCCACGTGCAGGCGCAGCCCGTGCTCGGCGACGGTGCGGTCGCGGTAGGCCAGCACCTCCGGGAAGTTGTGGCCGGTGTCCACGTGCAGCAGGGCGAAGGGCGGCGGCGCGGGCGCGAAGGCCTTCAGCGCCAGGTGGAGCATGACGATGGAGTCCTTGCCGCCCGAGAACAGCAGCACCGGGCGCTCGAACTCGCCCGCCACCTCGCGGAAGACGTGCACCGCCTCCGACTCCAGCACCTCCAGGTGCGGCAGGGCGAAGGGGCTTCCCGCGGCGCTCATGCCAGCCCCCGCTCCGCCAGCAGGGCGTGCAGCGCCCCCGCCGACTCCGCGACGCCCTGCTCGTGCGCCTCGATCCGCAGGTCCGGGGCGTCCGGCGCCTCGTAGGGGTCGTCGACGCCGGTCAGCCCGGAGATCTCGCCCGCCGCCTGCCGGGCGTACAGGCCCTTGACGTCGCGCGCCGAGCACACGTCCACGGGGGTTGCCACGTGCACCTCCAGATAGCCGGTGCCCCGCTCCTGGTGGTGCTTGCGCACCGCCTCGCGGGAGTCCGCGTACGGTGCGATCACCGGGACGAGGACCTTCACGCCGTGCGCGGCGAGCAGCTGCGCGACGAAGCCGATCCGCCGCACGTTGGTGTCCCGGTCCTCCCGGGAGAAGCCCAGCCCGGCCGAGAGGAACTCGCGGACCTCGTCCCCGTCCAGCACCTCCACCCGGTGTCCCTCGGCGCTCAGCCGCCCGGCCAGCGCCCGGGCGATCGTGGTCTTGCCCGCGCTCGGCAGGCCGGTGAGCCAGATGGTGGCCCCGCTCATCGCTTGCTCCTGCTCCTGTGTCATCCGTGCAGCCCGCATTCGGTCTTGGCCAGCCCCGACCAGCGGCCGGCGCGCGCGTCCTCACCCGCCGCGACCCTGCGGGTGCAGGGGGAACAGCCGACGGAGGCGTAGCCGTCCATCAGCAACGGGTTGGTCAGGACGCCGTGTTCGGCGACGTACGCGTCCACATCCTCCTGGGTCCAGCGGGCGATCGGCGAGACCTTCACCTTCCGCCGCCGCTCGTCCCAGCCGACGACGGGGGTGCCCGCGCGGGTGGGGGATTCGTCGCGGCGCAGCCCGGTCGCCCAGGCGTCGTACGCGGCCAGCCCGCGCTCCAGCGGCTCGACCTTGCGCAGCGCGCAGCACAGGTCGGGGTCGCGCTCGTGCAGCCGCGGCCCGTGGGCGGCGTCCTGCTCGGCGACGGTCGCGCGCGGCGTGAGCGTGATGACGTTGACGTCCATCACGGCGGCGACCGCGTCGCGGGTGCCGATGGTCTCCGGGAAGTGGTAGCCGGTGTCGAGGAAGACGACGTCGACGCCGGGCAGGGCGCGCGAGGCGAGGTGGGCGACGACCGCGTCCTCCATGGAGGAGGTGACGCAGAAGCGCTTCCCGAAGGTCTCGGCGGCCCAGCGCAGTATCTCGGGCGCCGGGGCCTCCTCCAGCTCGCGGCCCGCCCTTTCGGCGAGGGCCCGCAGATCGGTGGCGGTCATGTGGTGCCGTCCCCTTCGCCGGGTACGGGCTGCCCGCCTCGGTGGCGCTGGGCCAGCAGCCCGAGGAACGACAGCCGGAACGCGCGGCTGCACGCGGCGCATTCCCAGGCCCCGTGCCCCTCCTCGGAGGGGCGCAGGTCCTCGTCGCCGCAGTAGGGGCAGTAGAAGGGTGCCGCGCGTCCGCTCACGACAGGTCCGCCTCTCCGGCGCGCGCGACCCAGGACGCGAACCGCTCGCCGTCCTCGCGCTGTTCGCCGAAGCGGGTCAGCACGCGCTCGATGTAGTCCGGCAGTTCCGCGGAAGTGACCTTCAGGCCGCGCACCTTGCGGCCGAAGCCCGCCTGCAGGCCCAGCGCCCCGCCCAGGTGTACCTGGAAGCCCTCGACCTGGCGGCCGTCCGCGTCCAGCACGAGCTGGCCCTTGAGGCCGATGTCGGCGGTCTGGATGCGGGCGCAGGCGTTGGGGCAGCCGTTGATGTTGATGGTGACCGGCTCCTCGAAGTCCGGCATGCGGCGCTCGAGTTCGTCGATCAGGGAGGCGCCGCGCGCCTTGGTCTCCACGATGGCGAGCTTGCAGAACTCGATGCCCGTGCAGGCCATCGTGCCGCGCCGGAAGGGGGAGGGCGTGACCCGGAAGTCCAGCGCCTCCAGCCCGGCGACGAGGGAGTCCACCTGCTCCCGCGCCACGTCCAGGATGATCATCTTCTGCTCGACCGTGGTGTTGAGCCGGTCCGAGCCGTGGGCCGCCGCCAGGTCGGCGATCTTGGTGAGGGTGCTGCCGTCCACCCGGCCGACGCGCGGCGCGAAGCCCACGTAGAAGCGGCCGTCCTTCTGCCGGTGCACGCCTATGTGATCGCGCCAGCGGTTGCTCGGCTCGGCCGGCGGCGGCCCGTCGGCCAGCTTCCGCTTCAGGTACTCGTTCTCCAGGACGTCGCGGAAGCGCTCCGGACCCCAGTCGGCCATGAGGAACTTCAGCCGGGCGCGGTTGCGCAGCCGCCGGTAGCCGTAGTCCCGGAAGATGCCGACGACGCCCGCCCACACGTCCGGCACGTCCTCCAGCGGCACCCAGGTGCCGAGGCGCTCCCCGAGCCGGGGGCTGGTGGACAGGCCGCCGCCCACCCACACGTCGAAGCCGGGCCCGAACTCGGGGTGGACGACGCCGACGAACGCGACGTCGTTGATCTCGTGGACCACGTCCTGCACCGGCGAGCCGGAGACCGCGGACTTGAACTTCCGCGGCAGGTTGGAGAATTCCCTGTTGCCGATGTAGCGGCGCTCGATCTCCTCGATCGCCGGTGTGCCGTCGACGATCTCGTCCGCGGCGATCCCGGCGACCGGTGAACCGATGATCACGCGCGGGCAGTCGCCGCACGCCTCCGTCGTCGACAGCCCGACGGCCTCCAGCTTCTCCCAGATGGCGGGCACGTCCTCGATGCGCACCCAGTGCAGCTGGATGTTCTGCCGGTCGGTGATGTCGGCCGTGCCGCGGGCGTAGGTCTGCGAGACCTCGCCGATGGCGCGCAACTGGGCGACCGTGAGCCGGCCGCCGTCGATGCGCACCCGCATCATGAAGTACTTGTCGTCCAGCTCCTCCGGTTCGAGGATCGCGGTCTTGCCGCCGTCGATCCCCGGCTTGCGCTGGGTGTACAGCCCCCACCAGCGCATGCGGCCGCGCAGGTCGCTGGGGTCGATGGAGTCGAAGCCGGCCTTCGCGTAGATCGTCTCAATGCGTGTCCGCACATTGAGACCGTCGTCGTCCTTCTTGAACTGCTCGTTGCCGTTGAGCGGGGTGAAGTGGCCCACGGCCCACTGGCCCTCGCCGCGGTGGCGGCCGGCCTTGCGGCGGGACGTGGCGGCGGAGGGGGTGTGCGAGGTGGCAGCCATGGCGGTATGTCCTTCGGTGGCCTGCGGGTACGCCCACGGGTGCGCCCGGGTGCCTCCGTACGGGTGGCCGGTGCCTGGTGGCGGGTGCCTGGCGCCTGTGCGGAGGGGGTGCGGGTGCTCACGGGGCTGCGAGGGTGCGCAAGGGGGACGCTCGTCCGCGGCATCGGGGACGGCGGGGGAGCGGGCGAAAGTCAGAAAACGGCAGTGCTGGTGCTGAGACGTCAGCCCGCCGGACAGATGGCGCTGGACACGCGGACGAGGTCGACGTGACGCCGACTCACCAAGACGATTCCAGCTCCGGACATGGGGGAAGCGTGGCACGGCCGGATCAGGCCAGTCCACCATTGTCCGTAATGCGGACGATCCCGTCCCGTATTGCGGGACGGGATCGCTCGGCGGCCTGTGCCGCGGGTGCCGGGTGCGGCGCCTGTGCTCAGGCGTGGGCGCCCGGCCAGGGGCCGGGCGGTGCGCTCTCCGGCTGCTCCTCCGTCGTGGTCGCAAACAAACGGAAGCCGCGCTTCTCGTAGTTGGCCACGGCGTGCTCGCCGTCCAGGCTGCACGTGTGCAGCCAGACCCGCCGGGTCGGCTCCAGGCCCTCCCAGCGGTCGGCCAGGTCCCAGGCGCGAGCGGTGCCGTACGACAGCAGGTGCCCGCCGATGCGGCGGCCGCGGAACGCCGCGATCAGCCCGAAATAGACGATCTCGACCGTGCCTTCCGGCTGCGGCTCCAGCTCGATGTAGCCCGCCGGCGTCCCGTGCTCGTACGCCACCCACGTCTCGACGCCGGGCCGCTCCAGGTGTGCGCGCCACTGCTCGTGGCTCCAGGGCAGCCGGTCGAGCCAGGTTATGTCGCCGCCGACGGCCGTGTAGAGGAAGCGGCTGAACTCGGGCGAGGGCACCTCGGAGCGGACGATCCGGATGCCGGACGCGGCGTCCGGCACCTGGACGGGCACGAGGTCGGCCGGCGAGGTCTGTTCCAGTGACCAGGTGGTCACGGTGGTTGTACGCATGCTCATACCCCCACCCAACCACGGGGCCCGCTCCGCGGGGACCGCGATCTCTTTCCGCCGCGGTGGTGCTCAGCCACGGCGGTGGGGCCCGGCGGTGCCAGGCGGGCCCTGGGTTGGCTCGGCACCGCCGGGTGCCTTGTCGGGGGTGGATCGCCGTGGCGGCGGAGGGGATCGCTGGGCTCCAGCCGGGGGGCGGGCCCCGGGGTTGGTTCGGCACCACCGGGTGCCTGTCGGGGGGTGATCGCTGTCGCGGCGGAGGGGATCGCCGGTGGTCAGTCCGGGCCGGTCGGGAGGTGGGTGCGGTCCGTCAGGACTACCGGGGCCCTTGACGACGGGAGGAGGTCCTCGCCGCGGGGCGGGGTCAGGAGGCGGACGTCCACGCCGTCCGCGAAGCGGTACGGGCGGTGGCTGAGGACGCCCGCCAGGGTGCGCCGCATGCGGGACATCTCCGCGCGGACCGTGACCGTACGGGAGGCGTCGCCGAACAGGTCCGCCGCGAGCTCCGCGGCGGAACGCCCCCCGGGGTGCCGCGCCAGCACGTACAGCAGTTCCGCGTGGCGCGGGCTGAGCTCCTGCGACCACTCGCCGGCGGCGCCCGCGACCGTGACCGTCCAGCGGCGCGGGCCGCGTACGTCGAGGACGACGCGGCTGGGCACGAGCTCGGCCCGCGGCGCCTCCTCCACCCGCACCAGCCACCCGTCCGGCAGGGGCGCGAGCGAGCACAGCCCGAGCGAGGGCAGCCACACCCGCCCGGCCTGTACGGACTTGGGCAGCGCGACCCGGCCGACCGGCCCGAGGCCGGTCACCGCCGCCGCCCAGCCGTCGCGGTCGACCACCAGCGCCCGCCCGCCCAGCCGGGCCAGCATGGGCGCCGCGACCGCCCGCAGCCGCTCCACCGACTCCCAGTGCCGCGCCCGCAGCTCCCCTTCGCCCAGCTTGGCGACCGCCGTGACCAGCGGCAGCGTGGCCGGGTTGAACACCGGCGCGGGGCCGCTGACGTTCAGCACGCCCAGCAGGCGCCCGTCGCGCGGATCGTGCAGCGGGGCCGCCGCGCACGTCCACGCGTGGTGGGTGCGGACGAAGTGCTCGGCCGAGCGCACCTGCACCGGCCGCCGCTCGACCAGCGAGGTGCCGATGCCGTTGGTGCCCACGAGCTCCTCCGCCCACGACGCCCCCACGTCGAAGCCGAGCCGGTCGGCGCTGCGCAGCACGCCCGCGTTCCCCTGCCGCCACAGCACCCGTCCTTCGGCGTCCGTGACGGCCATCAGGTGCCGCTCGATGTCGATCACGGAGCCCAGGCCCTCGCGCAGCTGGCCGAGCAGCGCGGCGAGCGGCGTGCGCTGCCGGCGCTGCTCGACCTCGTCCGTCGGCAGCGGCGGGGACGAGCCGCCCTTCTCCGGATCGACGCCCCGCAGCCGGACGCGGTGCCAGGACTGCCCGATGACCGGGCGCGGGGGCACGGGAGGCCGCGCGTCACCCAGGCAGGCCTCCCGGACGGCCGGCAGCAGGCGTTCGTCGGTGGTTCCGCGGTTCACGCTGCCATGGTGCCGTCCCGCGGGCCCGTCCGCGGGGGCATCCGCAGGATTGCAACTCCATGCAACCGTTGCGCGGGGGCGCGCCGCGGGCGGATGGTGGGGGAGAGCGGCCGGAGGGTGGTGCCGAGTCGGCGCAGCATCACCCTCCACCGGGCCCTCGTCCCGCCCCGCCTCGCCCGTCTGTTCGGCGGGCGTGCGAGCCGACGCTGCCAGGGCGGATACGGTTAGAGCGTGCAGGCAGCAAACGAATCACCGGGGCGTCGGGCCGGCCGGCTGCACAGGGCTCGCGTCCTGTACCGAAATGTCTCGAAACGCAGGATGGCGTGGCTTCTTCTGAAGGACACGGTCAATTCCTGCATCGAATACCGCGTCACCGGGCTCGCCGCGGAGGCCGCGTTCTTCACCCTGCTGTCCCTGCCGCCCCTGCTGCTGGGCCTCCTCGGACTGCTCGGCTACCTGGACGACTGGACCGGCACCAACACCATCGGCTCCATCCAGGAGAACATCCTCAAGGCGTCCGCGACGGTCCTCAGCGACAAGGGCGTCAACGAGATCGCCCGGCCCCTCCTGCGGGACGTCACCAAGGGCCGCCCGGACGTGATCTCCGTCGGCTTCGCGATCGCGCTGTGGTCCGGCTCGCGCGCCGTCAACGTCTTCGTCGACACCATCACGATCATGTACGGGCTGGAGGGCAAGCGCGGCATCGTCCGCACCCGCCTGCTCGCCTTCCTCCTCTACATCGTGGCCCTGCTCATCGGGGCGGTGGCGCTGCCGCTGCTGGTCGCCGGGCCCGAGGCCGTGGTGGACGTCGTGCCCTGGAGCGCCGACGTCGTCCGGTTCCTGTACTGGCCCGTGGTCATCGTGCTGTGCATCGCCTTCCTGACCACGCTCTACCACGTGTCCGTGCCGGTCCGCTCGCCCTGGCAGGAGGACATCCCCGGGGCGCTCGTCGCCCTGACGATGTGGGTGTTCGGCAGCTTCCTGCTGCGGATCTACCTCACCCACACGGTGGAGGGCCTGACCATCTACGGCTCCCTCGCCGCGCCCGTCGCCGTGCTGCTGTGGATCGGCGTCTCGGCCTTCGCCGTGCTCGTCGGAGCGGCCGTCAACGCCGCGCTCGACCGGGTGTGGCCCTCGGTGGCCACCGCCGCCGCGCGCGCCGACGTCGACCGGCTGCGGGCCGCGGCCGCCGCGCAGGAGGCGGCCGAGCGCGCGGCCCGCGCGCGGGAGGCCGGCCTGGAGGACGACCCCGACGACTACGGCCCGGACGAGGGCGTGATCGGCCAGGACCGCGAGCCGCCGTCGGAGTTCCCGGAGCGGTGGGCGCAGTTCCTGCCCCCTGACGACGTCCGCGCCCGCCTCCAGAAGGAGGCCCACCAGCCGAAGCACGCGCGGCACGCGAAGCGGCGCAATTAACGAAGGCCGGTAACGAAGGCGAATAGCGAAGGCGAAGGAAAAACCCTTCGCGCACGCCCGTCCGCCCTGCTTAAGCTCACCCCAGCGCGAAGGACGCGTGTTCCCAGGAGAGGAGGCGAGGACCGATGACTGTCACGGCCCGCACCCAGCAGAAGTCCGTCACTCCTTCCTTCTCCTCCTTTAAGGAACACCGTCTTGACCGAGCTCTCACACCCTCTCGCCCCCTACGGCTGGGACGAAGGGTTCGCTGACAGCTTCACCGAGTTCACCGCATCCGCCGGGGGCGCCGTCCCCGGCCGTATCGTGCGTGTCGACCGGGGCCGCTGCGACGTCGTCGTGCCCGCGCCCGACGGCGCCGGCGTGCGTACCGTGCAGGCCGACACCGCGCTCGTCACCACCGGCGACCCGCTGAACATCATGTGCACCGGCGACTGGGCCGCCGTCGACACCGGCCGCGGCCTGGTCCTCGGCCTGCTGCCCCGGCGCAGCGCCTTCGTGCGCTCCACGTCCTCCAAGCGCTCCGAGGGCCAGGTCCTCGCCGCCAACGTCGACCACGCGGTCATCGCGGTCTCGCTGGCCGTGGAGCTGGACCTGGGCCGCGTCGAGCGGTTCCTGACGCTGGCCTGGGAGAGCGGTGCCGTGCCGGTGGTCGTCCTCACCAAGGCCGACCTCGTGGCCGACCCGGTCGTCCTCGGCCACCTCGTCGCCGACACGGAGACCGTGGCGCCGGGCGCCCAGGTCCTCGCCGTCAGCGCGGAGACCGGCGAGGGCGTCGACGTTCTCGCCGCCTCCCTGGCCGGGGGCACGTCCGTGCTGCTCGGCCAGTCCGGCGCCGGCAAGTCCACCCTCGCCAACGCCCTCGTCGGCGAGGAGGTCCAGGGCGTCAACTCCGCTCGCGACCGGGACGGCAAGGGCCGCCACACCACCACCACGCGCAACATGCTCAGGCTGCCCTTCGGCGGGGTCCTGATCGACACCCCGGGGCTGCGCGGCGTCGGCCTGTGGGACGCCGAGAGCGGCCTCTCGCAGACGTTCGCCGAAATCGAGGAGCTGGCCGCCGACTGCCGCTTCCACGACTGCGGCCACGCCGCCGAGCCGGGCTGCGCCGTCCTCGCGGCGGTCGGCTCGGGGGAGCTGGGGCAGCGGCGCCTCGACAGCTACCGCAAGCTGCAGCGCGAGAACATGTGGATCGCCTCCCGCACCGACGCCCGCCTGCGGGCGGAGATCCGCCGCGACTGGAAACAGAAGTCGGCGGAAGGCCGCGAGGCCTGGGCCCGCAAACGCGGCAGCGGCGCGTAGGCCCTCAGGGGGTGCCGGATGCGTTCCGGCACCCCCGAGCCGTATCGCGTGCCCCGCGCCCCCGAGGGCCCCGTCCGATTTCCGCCAGTGGTGGGGGTGCGGATGCCGCAGACTGGGACACGTGACGGACACCCTGCGCACCACGGCCCCCGTGGACGACGAAACCCGCTACCAAGCGGTACGCAGCCGGGACGCGCGCTTCGACGGCGAGTTCTTCCTCGCCGTGAAGACCACCGGCATCTACTGCCGTCCCAGCTGCCCCGCGGTGACCCCCAAGCGCCGGAACGCCTGCTTCTACCCCTCGGCCGCCGCCGCGCAGGGCGCCGGCTTCCGGGCCTGCCGCCGCTGCCGCCCCGACACCGCCCCCGGCTCCGCCGAGTGGAACGTCCGAGCCGACCTCGTCGGCCGCGCGATGCGGCTGATCGGCGACGGCGTCGTCGACCGCGACGGCGTCGCGGGCCTCGCCGCCCGCCTCGGCTACAGCGCCCGGCAGGTGCACCGCCAGCTCACGCAGGAGCTCGGCGCCGGCCCCATCGCCCTCGCCCGCGCCCAGCGCGCCCACACCGCGCGCGTCCTGCTGCAGACCACCGACATGCCGGTCACCGGCATCGCCTTCGCCGCGGGCTTCGCGAGCGTGCGCCAGTTCAACGACACCATCCGCGAGATCTACGCCGCCACCCCCAGCGGCCTGCGCGGGTGCAAGACCCGCCGGCCGGCCGGCGCCGGCATCCCGCTGCGGCTGGCCCACCGCGGCCCCTACGCCGCCCGCGAGGTCTTCGACTTCCTGCAGCGGCGCGCCGTCCCGGGCGTCGAGGAGGTCCTCGGCGCCCCCGACGCCCGCCTCTACCGCCGCACCCTGCGCCTGCCCTACGGCACCGGCATCGCCGAGGTCCACGAGCCCCGCCCCGGGGACGGCCGGCACGGCGCCTGGCTCGACTGCCGGCTCCACCTCACCGACCCCCGCGACCTGGCCACCGCCGTCCAGCGCGTACGCCGCCTGTTCGACCTCGACGCCGACCCGTACGCCGTCGCCGAGCGGCTCGGCGCCGACCCCCTGCTGCGCCCGCTCGTCGCCGCCCGGCCCGGCCTGCGCTCGCCCGGCGCCGCGGACGGCGAGGAACTGGCCGTGCGCGCCGTGCTGGGCCGGCAGGCGACCGTGGGCGCCGCGGCACGCCTCGGCGAGCGCCTCGTCGCCGCCTACGGCAAGCCGCTGCCCGCACCCGACGGCGGCCTCACCCACCTCTTTCCCGAGCCGGCCGCCCTCGCCGACGCCGACCTCGGCGAGATCGGCATGCCGGACGCCCGCAAGCGCGCCCTGCGCGCGACGGCCACGGCCCTGGCCGACGGCGCGGTCCGCCTCGACCCCGGCGCGGACCGCGACGAGGCGGCCCGGGCCCTGCTCGCCCTCCCCGGCATCGGGCCCTGGACCGCCGGCTACGTCCGGATGCGCGCCCTCGGCGACCCCGACGTCCTCCTCGGCGAGGACACCGGCGTCCGCCACGGCCTGGCCGTGCTCGGCGCGGGCCCCGGCGCCGCCGACGCCTGGCGCCCCTGGCGCAGTTACGCCCTCCACCACCTCTGGCACCTGGCGGCCACGGCCGCCCCGAACCGCAAGGACGCCCGACCATGACCACCCTCTACAGCGAGATCGCCAGCCCTCTCGGCCCGCTCCTCGTCACCGGCCGTCCCTCCGCCGCCGCCCCCGGCGGGACCGCCATCGCCTCCCTGTCCGTGACGGGCCAGAAGAACGCCCCCGCCGTGGCCCCGGGCTGGCAGCGCGACAGTGCCGCCTTCGCCGAGGCCGAGCGGCAGCTCACCGCGTACTTCGCGGGCGAGTCGCAGGACTTCCGCCTCGAATTCGCCGCGGAGGGCACGGAGTTCCGCCGCCGCGTCTGGGACGCCCTGGACGCCATCCCCTACGGCGCCACCACCACCTACGGCGAGCTCGCCGCCCGCGTCGGCGCCTCCCGGGCCGCGGTCCGCGCGGTCGGCGGGGCCGTCGGCGCCAACCCGCTGCTCGTCTTGCGGCCCTGCCACCGGGTGATCGGCGCGGACGGCTCGCTCACCGGCTACGCGGGCGGCCTGGACCGCAAGCGCGCCCTGCTCGCCCTGGAAGGCATCACGGGCCCGGCGGGCCGGTGAGCGGCGACCGCGGGGTGAGCCGGAGCCGGCCCGGCGCCCCCGCGCCGGAGCCCCGCCGGGCTCACCCGGCCGTGACCGCGCCGATCCACATCCCCACGACGAGCAGGCACGCGAACAGCTCCACGAGCACGCTCGTGCCCAGCGCCCGCATCACGTTCCGGGTGGACGCCCACGCCGCGCCGTGGCCGCCCAGGCGCCTGCGCTCCACGCCGTAGAGCCCGGCGACGAACCCGGGGACCGCGCCCAGCACCGGGACGACGAAGAAGCCGGCGATGCCGGAGACCCCCGCCACCAGGAAGGCGCGGCGCGTGATGCCCGCTCCCCGCAGGCGGCGGGGCGGCAGCAGCCGGCCGGCGGCCCGCTCCAGCAGCAGCACGCCCGTCGCCCCCGCCAGCACCGCCCAGGCGAGGGCCGTCCGGTCGGTCATCGACCACCACAGCACCCCGGCCCATACGATCAGCGGCCCCGGCACCCCGGGAGTGACGACGCCGAGCAGACCGAGCAGCATGACGAGGCCGACCAGGAGCAGCTGCCACGTCCCCATGCACCAAGGTTGCCGGAAGCCGGGCGGCGGCGCCCCCGGACGATTACGGCCACCGTGGCCGATAGACGACTCCTCGTCCCACCTGCGCCGCTCAGCGGCGTGCGGGGGTCCAGCCGTGGGCCGCCGCGTGCCAGCCGAGCTGCAACCGGGTGGTCACCCCGGCCAGCTCCATCAGCCGCTTCACCCGGCGCTGCACCGTGCGCAACCCGAGGCCGAGCTGCTTGGCGACGCTCGCGTCGGTCAGGCCGTCCATCAGCAGGGAGAGCACCGCCAGGTCGAGCGCGTCGGGCCCGGCCGCGGAGCCGTCGGCCGCGCGCCGCGCCGCGTCCGCACAGACCCGGAGGGGGAGGGCCTCGTTCCAGATGTCCTCGAACAGATTCACCAGCGACGCGAGCAGCGGGCCGGGGTGGACGACCAGGGCCGCCGGCTCGGGCAGCTCGGCGAGCGCGGCGGCCCCGGCCGTGCGAGGGGTGAGCGGGAGCAGGGCAACTGCGCGGTCAGCGATCACCAGTTCGGCAGGAACGCGCTCCGCGACGCGCGTCAGAGCCGGATCGCCGGAATCCGGCATCGCGGCGAGGCCGGCACGTTCGACGACGGTGCGGTGGGGTATGCCGGACGCTGTGTCCGATGAAACGGCCGAGCCGTTCGAGCTGTCAGGGCCGTCAGTGCCGTCAGTGCCGTCAGGGGCGGCCGGGGCGGCCGTGCGCCAGGGTCTTCCCGCCAGCAGTGCGCATATCTCCACGGTTGCGCCGCGCCGTATGCGCAGCAGCCGTTCGTCAACAGCGCGTGCTCCCGTCACCAGTTCCACACCACTGTGTCCCGCGGGCTGTTGCCGTTCCCTTTGCGTCCCCCCGCAACGGCCCATCTCCCGGACTGCGGCAGGCTCTTCCAGTCCCATGGCACCGAGCACACGTCATCCCTCCCCGCGACCGCTTTTCGACTCGGTCATCATCCCCGGGTGAGGTCTGCCGTGCACTCTTCCCGTATGCCCCAGAGTATGGACAATAAGGGCATGAGCCAGCAGGGGGACCCGCACACCGGCCAAGAGGACGCCTGGTGGGGCGAGTTGTACGACAAGAATGCACCGGATATCGGTTCCGCCGCCGGGGACGACAGCAGCCTCGACGAGCGATTCACCTCCGCTTCGGCGGTGGTGAGGGCGGAGGCCTGCGCCGAACGGCCGAAAAGGCCGCAGAGGACGGTGAGGGCGCCGAGAGCCGAGCCGCCGCCCGATCCGCCGCGGCCCCCGGATCCCGTCGCGGTTCCCCCGAGCGGGCTTCCTTCGTTGCCGAAGGGATACGGGGCGCCCCGTTCGCGCGGGGCGTCCGGGCGTTCCCCCTTCACGCCTCCGCCACCCGGAGCGGAACCTCCGCCCGAACTGCCCCCGCCTTCGCGCGCGGAACGGCTCGCCGACGGGCCCGTGGCCGGCCGGACGGCCCGGGTCCCCTTGCCGAGGATCCCGAAACCGCCGGATCTCCATTCGGCGGGGCTCCTTCCGGAACTGCTGGAGAAACCGCAGAAATGGCGCAAGAGTGACCCCCGCAGGCAGGCGGAGGTCCCGCGGCAGCCGGGGCGGCCGTCCGGGTCGAGTGCCTCCGAGGCATCGATGCGGTCCGCACCTTCGTACGCGCTCGCCTGCGGCGAACG
>NZ_JBPQTS010000167.1:0-15484 GCF_051386455.1 Streptomyces sp. URMC 124 | reverse complement strand
GGAAGCTAAGCCTTTCAGCGCCGATGGTACTGCATGGGGGACCGTGTGGGAGAGTAGGACGCCGCCGAACAATTTTTAGAGAAAGCCCTGGTGGGAACCTTGAGTTCCTGCCGGGGCTTTTTCGCATTTCCGGGCCGTTTCGCCCCCTCCTGCCCGGCTGCATCCCGTTCCCTCAGGGAATTCAGGGATTGAGGAATGCAGCCGAACAGGAGCTGAGCGTGCGGTCTTATTCGCCCGCCGCCCGGGCGAGCTCAATGTCGAGGGACTCGCGACGAATACGCTGATCCATGTACAGCAGCGCCGTCATGCCGGCTGTGACCGGAAGAGTGAGCGTGCTGCTGATGGCCGCCGCTATACCGATCGAGATCAGTGAGGCCCAGTCGGTCGCATCGGCGGCCTGCTGTTCCCCGAAGCCGTGAATGAGGGCGTCGAAGACGCCGACCACGGCCTGCGCCATAAAGCCGACCAGCAGCGTAATCAGCACGGACAGCAGCTGCATTCCGAAGACCCGCCACCAGGCGCCCCGCACCAGCTTCGCCGACCGCCGCATTGCTCCCAGCACGCTCTGCTTCTCCAGCATCAGCGCCGGGGCGGCGAGGCTGTAGCGGATCCACAGCGACGTCGCGACACCCATGGACACCAGGCCGCCCAGCGCCATGAGCGACATTCCCGCCTGCTCGGCTCCGGCCGCGGCCGCCAGCAGGCCCCAGACGATACCCACGGCGAACACACCCACCAGGAGCATCGGCACCAGGACCATGAGCCCCGCCATCCGCCCCAGCTGCGGCCGGGCGCTCCGCCACGCTTCCCGGGCCGTGACCGGGCGGCCCAGGACCGCCCGGCTGACGATCACCGTGAGCAGCGCCGCGGCGGTGATCGAGCCGACCAGGCTGAGGAGCCACGCCACGCCCAGGCTGCCGAGGCCGTTGCCTATGGCGTCGACCAGTTCCTTCGGCGTCTGGGGGGTCTGGCCACTGAGCGTGTCGAGCTCCTGGGTGCCGCGCGGCCACAGCCGTTCGATCACGGTGGCCACGGTCTGCGTGCCGACCGCCACGGCCAGGGAGATGCCGACGACGGAGCGCCAGTGGAGGCGCATCGTGCGCACCGAGGCTTCCACGATCTCGCTGGTCTGCAGCGGTCGCAGCGGGATCACCCCAGGCTGCGGCACGTGGGGCGGGCGGCCCCACTGGTTCCAGCCCGGCGGCGGCCCCCCGTTCCCGGCCTGAGCCGGCCCGCGCCCGTCGGGCCCGCTGGGCCTGTCGGGCCCGGCCGGCCCCGGAGCGCCGCCCGGGGACGTATGCGCGCGGGCACGGGCGCGTGCGCGCTGCTTGGGCGGGCTCGGGGGCGAGGTGGACCACTCGCCCGGTGGCGGCTGTTCCTGCGCCCACTGGGCTCTGTCCTGTGCCTGCTCCTGCTCCTGGGCCTGCTCCGGTCCCGGCTCCTTCTGCGCCGGTGTCGGCTGCTGCGTCGCCACTGCGTCGCGCTCGTCGGACGGGGAGGATCCGGGCGAGGTCCGGCCCGGAGAGTCAGTCATGTGCGTCTCGCTCCTTCTCAGTGCCCGCCCCCCGCCGGTTCGGCGCCGGGCGACTTCCGGCAATCGTGTCACGGTGATCCGCGCGGCCCGCGAGCTCGTACGGGGGAGGAATCCCAAGGCGACCTTCAATAGTCGGGGTACGAGCGGCAGACTGGATGGATGGCTGATCAGTTCGCGGCATCCATGGCGTCCGTCGAGCCCGGCTCCGTTCCCGCCCTGAGATGGGAGGAGCCGCCGGAGGGGCCCGTGCTCGTGGTCCTGGACCAGCGCAGGCTGCCCGCCGAGGAGGTCGGGCTGGTGTGCACGGACGTGCCGGCACTGGTCGACGCGATCCGAACGCTCGCCGTGCGGGGAGCCCCGCTGCTCGGCATCGCCGGGGCGTACGGCGTGGCCCTGGCCGCCGTCCGCGGCTTCGACGTTGTGGAGGCCGCCGAGCTGCTCGCCCACGCGCGCCCCACGGCCGTGAACCTCGCCTACGGGGTCCGGCGGGCCCTGGGGGCGTACGAGAAGGCCCTGAAGGGCGGCAGCGGGCCCGAGCGGGCCGCCGCGGCCGTGCTCGCCGAGGCGCGCGCCCTGCACCGTGAGGACGCCGAGGCCAGCGCGCGGATGGCGGAGCACGGGCTGGGGCTGCTGGAGGAGCTGGTGCCCGGCGGCGGGTTCCGGGTCCTCACGCACTGCAACACCGGGGCGCTGGTCTCCGGGGGCGAGGGCACGGCGCTGGCCGTGGTGAGCGCGGCGCACCGTGCGGGGCAGCTGAGGCGTCTGTGGGTGGACGAGACGCGCCCGCTGCTGCAGGGGGCGCGGCTGACGGCGTACGAGGCGGCCCGGGCCGGCATGGCGTACACCCTGCTCGCCGACAATGCGGCGGGGTCGCTGTTCGCGGCGGGCGAGGTGGACGCCGTGCTGATCGGTGCGGACCGGATAGCCGCGGACGGCTCCGTGGCGAACAAGGTCGGCAGCTATCCGCTGGCGGTCCTGGCCCGCTACCACCACGTGCCGTTCCTCGTCGTAGCCCCGGTGACCACGGTGGACCTCGGGACGCAGGCGGGCTCGGAGATCGAGGTGGAGCAGCGCCCGGGGCACGAGATCACGGAGTTCACGGTGGTCCCGCCGGGGGCGGGCGCGGAGCCGGGCACGGGGGTGCCGGTGGCTCCCCTGGGCACGCAGACGTACAACCCCGCGTTCGACGTCACCCCACCGGAACTGGTGACGGCGATCGTCACGGAGAACGGTGTGGTCTCGCCGGTGACCGGGGCGGGCCTGGCCGAGCTCTGCGGCAGGTCACGGCGGGGATCCGGGAGTGAGCCGGCCTGATCCGCACGTGTACTGTCCACCCCTGGCGGCGAACGCTGTCGGTGTCCCGGGTCAACGGGACACACCGAAGTGTGTCAGTCGCGCCAGGTGAGCTCCGTCACCCGGCTCTATGGACCGGATGCGAAAATGGGATGATGTCGATATGAAGGGACGCGTCCTTGTCGTCGACGACGACACCGCACTGGCCGAGATGCTCGGCATTGTGCTGCGTGGTGAGGGTTTCGAGCCGTCGTTTGTAGCGGACGGCGACAAGGCACTTGCTGCTTTTCGTGAGGTCAAGCCCGATCTGGTGCTGCTCGATCTGATGCTGCCCGGGCGGGACGGCATCGAGGTCTGCCGGCTCATCCGCGCCGAGTCCGGCGTGCCGATCGTGATGCTGACCGCGAAGAGCGACACGGTCGACGTCGTCGTCGGCCTGGAATCGGGGGCGGACGACTACATCGTCAAGCCGTTCAAGCCGAAGGAGCTGGTGGCGCGCATCCGCGCCCGCCTGCGCCGCTCCGAGGAGCCCGCGCCGGAGCAGCTGGCGATAGGGGACCTCGTCATCGACGTGGCCGGGCACTCGGTCAAGCGCGACGGGCAGTCGATCGCGCTGACCCCGCTCGAGTTCGACCTGCTGGTCGCACTCGCCCGCAAGCCGTGGCAGGTCTTCACCCGTGAGGTGCTCCTGGAGCAGGTCTGGGGCTACCGGCACGCGGCGGACACCCGCCTCGTCAACGTGCACGTACAGCGGCTGCGCTCCAAGGTCGAGAAGGACCCGGAGCGGCCGGAGATCGTGGTGACCGTCCGTGGTGTGGGCTACAAGGCCGGGCCGAGCTGAGATGTCGGGCAACGGTGCCGCCCCGGAGCGGGGCGTGGGGCGGCCCGTCGAGACGGCGGGCGGCATATCTTTCCTCCGGCGGCTGTGGCGCGCCGGGCGGATGCTGTCCGACGGCGCGGCCGCGGGGCCGGTCCACCCGGTGCTGAGGCTGTACGTGCGCTGGGTGCGCCGTCCGCTGCTGCCCGCGATGCGCCTGTGGCGGCGGAACATCCAGCTGCGGGTCGTCGCGACGACGCTGCTGATGTCGTTCGGCGTGGTGCTGCTGCTGGGCGTCGTGGTCATCGGGCAGGTCCGCAACGGCCTGCTGGAGGCCAAGCGGCACGCGTCGCTGAGCCAGGCCGAGGGCGGCTTCAAGGCGGCGCGGGACGCCGCCGACACCGCGGGGGACACCCGCGGACAGGACGCGCCGTCGGGCAGCCGCGGCGTCACGGACCCCGGGGCCTGGCTGACAGCGCAGGTGCAGCAGCTCTCCAGCGGCGGCCAGGGCGTCTACCACGTGGTGGCGCTCAGCTCCGGCGGCGTGGACCTCGCCTACGGCGACCTGGGCTACGGCGACATGACGTCCGCAGGGGCGCGCGGCCCGCGGGCCTCCGGTGACATCGACCCCGAGGCCAGCATCCCCGCCGACCTGCGCAAACAGCTGGACTCCAAGACCGGTGCGCTGTGGAAGTCCGCATCGGTGAAGCACAACGCCTCCGACGAGGGCGAGCCGGCGCTGGTCGTCGGCAAGCGGATGTACGACCCCAACGGCAAGGCGTACCAGCTGTACTACCTCTTCCCGTACACCCAGGAGGAGAAGTCGCTGAGCCTGGTCAAGGGCACGCTCGCGACGGCCGGGGTGTTCGTGGTCGTGCTGCTCGGGGCCATCGCCTGGCTCGTGGTGCGGCAGATCGTCACGCCCGTGCGGATGGCCGCGAGCATCTCCGAGCGGCTGGCGGCGGGCGTCCTGCAGGAGCGGATGAAGGTCACCGGCGAGGACGACATCGCCCGCCTCGGTGAGGCCTTCAACAAGATGGCGCAGAACCTCCAGGTCAAGATCCAGCAGTTGGAGCAGCTGTCGCGGATGCAGCGCAGGTTCGTCTCGGACGTCTCGCACGAGCTGCGGACGCCGCTGACGACCGTGCGCATGGCCGCCGAGGTCATCCACGAGGCCCGTGAGGACTTCGACCCGGTCACCGCGCGCTCGGCGGAGCTGCTGTACGGGCAGGTCGACCGCTTCGAGTCGCTGCTGGCCGACCTGCTGGAGATCAGCCGGTTCGACGCGGGGGCCGCGGCCCTGGAGGCCGAGCCGGTCGATCTGCGGGACGTCGTCCACCGCGTGATCGAAGGCGCCCTGCCGCTCGCGGAGCGCAAGGGCAGCAGGCTGCTGGTGCAGGGCGCCGAGCAGCCGGTGATGGCGGAAGCCGACTCCCGGCGCGTGGAGCGCGTGCTGCGCAACCTGGTCGTCAACGCCGTGGAGCACGGCGAGGGCCGGGACGTGGTCGTGCGACTGGCGGCGGCCGGCGGCGCGGTCGCGGTGGCCGTGCGCGACTACGGCGTGGGTCTCAAGCCCGGCGAGGCCGTCCGGGTGTTCAACCGCTTCTGGCGGGCCGACCCCGCGCGGGCCCGCACCACGGGCGGTACGGGCCTGGGCCTGTCGATCGCCGTGGAGGACGCGCGGCTGCACGGTGGCTGGCTGCAGGCGTGGGGCGAGCCGGGCGGCGGTTCGCAGTTCCGGCTGACGCTGCCGAGCACCGCCGGCGAGAGCCTGCGCGGATCGCCGATCCCGCTGGAGCCGGAGGACTCCCGGCGCAACCGCGGGCTGAGCGAGGCCGGCGTGCCGGTCGCCGTGGCCGGCCGGTCGGGCGGCATGCCGCCGCAGGGCCAGGGCGGCGGCCTCTCGCCCGTCCCGGCGCAGAACAGAAACGTGCCTTCCGTGGATCCGACGGCGTTGCCGGGCAGTGGTGCCCGTGTGGTGCGTCCGGCGAGCCAGGACGGCGGCAAGCCCGCGGCGGGGGCCGCGGGGGAACGTGAGGGGCGGGCGCGTGGGCGCTGAACGCAATCGTCGTCGGGCCGGCGGCCCGCGGCGGACCGCGGGGTTCGGCGCGCTCGTCGTGAGTGCGGCGCTGCTGGCCGGGTGCGCCTCGATGCCCGACAGCGGCGAGGTGACGGCGGTCGACTCCTCGCAGCGCGCCGACGCCGATTCGCAGGTGCGGGTCTACGGTGTGCCGCCGCACAAGGGCGAGCGGCCGCAGGAGCTGGTGACGGGCTTCCTGGAGGCCACCACCAGCGACGACCCGGACTACGGCACGGCGCGCATGTACCTGGCCAAGGGCAAGCAGCGCGGCTGGGACCCCTCGCGCGGCACGATCGTGCTGGCGGAGCCGCCGCAGGTGCGCGTGGAACACTCCGGCGACCGCGACCAGGACTACACCGTCACGCTGGTCGGCAAGCAGGTCGCCAGGATCGACGCCAAGCACGCCTACAAGCCCGAAGAGGGCGCGTACAAGGAGCAGATCCACGTCGCGCGCGAGGGCGGCGAATGGCGCATCGACATGCTGCCGCCCGAGCTGGTGCTCGGCCTCGCCGACTTCCAGCGGATCTACCGGTCCGTCAACAAGTACTACTTCGCCGAGCTGGGCACCTCGGGCTCCGGCAAGGGCAAGGAGATGCTCGTCGCCGACCCCGTCTACCTGCGCAAGCGCATAGACCCCGTGACCTCCACGGTCAACGCGCTGCTGGACGGGCCGACCAACTGGCTGGACCCGGTGGCCGCGACGGCGTTCCCCACGGGCACGAAGGTCGTGGACCGGCGGCTCTCCGTGGACGACTCCAACGCCCTGAAGATCCGGCTCAACGGGAAGGCCGCGGGGACCAACCAGACGCAGTGCACGCGCATGGCCGCGCAGTTGCTGTACACCGTCCAGGACCAGTCGGCGAAGGTCGGCCAGGTCGTGCTGCAGCGGGAGAACGGCTCGCAGCTGTGCTCGCTGGGGCGCGAGGAGGCGCGCAAGTACGCGCCCGACCAGGCCGCCGGGCGCGGCGCCGACCAGCAGTACTTCGTGGACGCGCAGCACCGGATGGTGAGCCTGGCCGACGGCGACGAGGAGCCGCGGCGGGTGCCGGGGCCGTTCGGCGCCGACGGCGCCGTGCAGCTGCGGTCGGTGGGCGTGGACCGCAGCGAGCACCACGCCGCGGGCGTGGCCGGCAACGGCCAGGCGCTGTACGTCACCCGCCTGGAGACCGGCTCGGCGCTGGGCGAGCCGCGGGTGACGGCCCGCGGCGGGACGAAGGCCGGGCTGACCGCCCCGAGCTGGGACGGGCTCGGCGACCTGTGGGTGGCCGACCAGGACCCCGAGCGGCCGCGACTGCTGCGGCTGGCCGGCGGCACGGGAAGCCCGGAAGAGGTCCAGGTGCCGAGGCTCGACGGGCGCATCACCGGGCTGCGGGTGGCGGCCGACGGCGTGCGGATCGCGCTGCTGGTGACCAAGGACGACCGGACGAGCCTGAAGCTGGGGCGGGTCGAACGGCACGCGGGCGCGGGGCGGCTGAGCCTTTCGGTGCAGGAACTGCGCTCGGTTGCGCCCCGGTTGGAACAGGTCGACGCGGTGTCGTGGGCCGGCGGAAGCCGGTTGCTGGTCGCCGGGAACGAGCAGGGCGGACTGCAGCAGCTGCAGTACATCGACACGGACGGCTCGCTGTCCAACACCTCCGCGCTGCCCGGCATCACGGGCGTACGGGGCGTCGCGGCCTCGGAGAGCACGGCGAAGGCGCCGGCGCTGGTGGCGGAGCGCGACGGCGGGATCGTACGACTGCTGCCGGACAGCAACTGGAAGCTGGTGACCAAGGAAGGCTCCGCACCGGTCTACCCGGGGTAGCCGCCCGGGCCGCCGGGCCACCGAGCCGTCGGGGTCGCCGAGCCGTGGGAGCGGCCGGGCGCGCCGGTTACCCCGCGCAGGGTTTTCCACAGGGGTGGCGGGCCGCTGCGACCGGCGGGACCCTGGATCTGTGCGCAGGTGGTGGCAGGAGATCGCGGGCCTGGTGCTGCCGGGCGAGTGCGCGGGTTGCGGGCGGCCGCGGTCCGTGCTGTGCGAAGTGTGCCGGGCGGCGCTGGGCGGAAGCGCATGGCCGGGCGCGAGCGCGGCGTGGCGCGTCAGGCCGGATCCGGAGCCGGCCGGGCTGCCCCCGGTCCATGCCGCCGCGCCCTACGAGGGCCCCGTGCGCTCGGCGCTGCTCGCCCACAAGGAGCGCGGAGCGCTTGGGTTGGCGGGGCCGCTGGGGGCTGCCCTGGCGGGTGCGGTGCGTGCTGCGACCAATGGGCCGGGCGGTGGCCGGTGGGGCGGGGGAGGGGCCCTGGAGGCCGGTGAAAGGCCCTTGCTGCTCGTTCCCGTCCCCTCCGCCCGCCGTGCCGTCGCCGCCCGGGGCCACGATGCGGGCCGCCGCCTGGCGCTCTCCGCCTCCCGCGCCCTGCGCGCCGCCGGTCAGCCCGCCCGCACAGCGGCCGTGCTGCGCCAGTGCAGACCGGTCGCCGATCAGGCCGGGCTGGGTGCGCGGCAGCGCAGGGCGAATGTGGCCGGGGCACTGGGGGTACGTATGGGAGGGGAGGGGCTGTTGCGGTCTGAGGGGCCGGTGGTGCTGGTGGATGACCTGATGACCACAGGGGCGTCGCTCGCGGAGGCGGCCCGTGCCGTCTCTCTCGCGGGCGGAAGGGTGCTGGGCGCCGCCGTCGTGGCCGCGTCCGGAGTTCCCCCGCGCGAGGCCGAAAAGAACCGGAACTGAAGGGCAACCTCATTCGTTGCTGATGGTAACGGCAGGGAAACACCTGAATGGAGGTACGTCCCGGTAGGGGCTACCGACAGGCGTCCGAGCGAGATATGTTCGGTTGTGAGGAATGGCAGGGGCTATGCCTCGCATTTCCGAATGGCGAGCGTTGCACGCTTTCGCGGAAGCTTGAAGTCGATGGGGTGCAGACCTTGCCGATGGGGGAGGAGGAGGTGAAAACCGCCAAGTCGGTGGCTCCGGGTATCCCCGGGGTCTGATGCAAGAGGGATGCGCTCCGCATCTTCGGCGGGGCGATCCGGGAACGGAGTTCTGCGTGGACATCGTCGTCAAAGGCCGCAAGACCGAGGTGCCCGAGCGCTTTCGCAAGCACGTGGCCGAGAAGCTGAAGCTGGACAAGATCCAGAAGCTCGACGGCAAGGTGATCAGCCTCGACGTCGAGGTGTCCAAGGAGCCCAACCCCAGGCAGGCCGACCGCTCCGACCGGGTGGAGATCACGGTGCGTTCCCGTGGACCGGTGATCCGGGCGGAGGCCGCTGCAACCGATCCGTACGTCGCACTGGACCTGGCCACCAGCAAGCTCGAAGCACGGCTGCGCAAGCAGAACGACAAGCGCCACACCCGGCGGGGCAACGGCCGCATCCCCGCGAGCGATGTCGCGGCGACCGTCATCGGCGCCGCGGAGCTCACCGACACCGGTGAACTCGCCGCCGAGAAGGCGGCGGACGGGGTGCCGGTCACCCGCATGGGATCCCTGGAGATCCGCGGCGAGGGCCCCTTGGTGGTCCGCGAGAAGACCCACTCCGCAGCGCCCATGACCCTCGACCAGGCGCTCTACGAAATGGAGTTGGTCGGGCACGACTTCTATCTGTTCGTCGACTCCGACACCAAGCAACCCAGTGTCGTCTACCGGCGGCACGCCTACGACTACGGCGTCATCCACCTCAATGCCGATCCGCTCTTCGAAGGAGAGCCCGGTGGCGCGGGCGGAGAGCTGGGCGGCTGAGCCGGGAGGCCCGGGCCTCCCGCGCCGACTGCCGTAACCCTGTAACCGTCGGTCCGGTGCCCTGGGGGCGCGCCCCCCGCGCCCCCGGGGCGCCGGCGTGCGACGACGGAAGCAGCGTCCGGCCCCCCGGCATGAAATCATGGCCCGACGGCCAACCACCGGCGCCGGGGAACCGGTTGGGCGGCGCAGCACGCAGCACAGTGCAACCGCGAGGGGCTCTGGGCCTTCAGGGGTCTTCAGGGGGAGGAACAATGGCGGACAGGTTCGGGCCCGTACTCGAGCCCGGCGAGGACGATGACGAGGCCTGCACCGGCAGGGGCGCGGCGCGCGAGGAGCCCATCCGGGTCCTGGTCGTGGACGACCACGCGCTCTTCCGCCGGGGCTTGGAGATCGTCCTCGCGCAGGAGGAGGACATCCAGGTCGTCGGTGAGGCCGGGGACGGCGCGGAGGCCGTGGACAAGGCCGCGGATCTGCTGCCCGACATCGTGCTGATGGATGTCCGCATGCCCAAGCGCGGCGGCATCGAGGCGTGCACCTCCATCAAGGAGGTGGCCCCCAGCGCGAAAATCATCATGCTGACGATCAGCGATGAGGAAGCCGACCTCTACGACGCCATCAAGGCCGGGGCGACCGGCTATCTCCTCAAGGAGATCTCCACCGACGAAGTGGCGACCGCCATCCGGGCCGTCGCCGACGGGCAGTCGCAGATCAGCCCGTCGATGGCGTCCAAGCTGCTCACCGAATTCAAGTCGATGATCCAGCGCACGGACGAGCGCAGGCTGGTGCCCGCGCCCCGGCTGACCGACCGCGAGCTGGAGGTCCTCAAGCTCGTCGCCACGGGGATGAACAACCGCGACATCGCCAAGGAGCTGTTCATCTCCGAGAACACCGTCAAGAACCACGTGCGCAACATCCTGGAGAAGCTGCAGCTGCACTCCAGGATGGAGGCGGTGGTGTACGCGATGCGCGAGAAGATCCTGGAGATCCGCTAGCGGAGTCGTTCGGCGGGCCGCGGCGCCCGGCCGGGCTGCGCCGCGCGCCTAGTCCAGGGCCGAGATCAGTGCTGCGGCCAGCTTCGCGTCGTCGCAGCGCTCGATCCGGACGGTGTCGCAGCCCACCCACTCCGCCGCCTCGCGGAGCGCCTGCGCCATGGGGGCCACGGCCTTGGGCCCGTCGAGGGAGACCTGACGGGCCACCAGCGTGGTCCCGTCGCGCGCCGGGTCGACGCGGCCGAGCAGCCGGCCGCCCGACAGCAGCGGCATCACGAAATAGCCGTGTATCCGCTTCTCCTTCGGCACGTACGCCTCCAGGCGGTGCGTGAAACCGAAGATCCGTTCCGTGCGGGGGCGGTCCCAGACCAGGGAGTCGAAGGGCGACAGCAGCGTCGTGCGGTGCCGGCCGCGCGGCTGTCCGGCGGCCAGGGCCGCGGGGTCGGCCCACGCCGGCTTCGACCAGCCCGCCACCTCGACCGGCACCAGGCCGGTCTCGTCGATGACGGCGTCCACCTGCTCGCCCTTGAGGCGGTGGTAGTCCGCGAGGTCCGCCCGGGTGGCCACGCCCATCGCGGCACCGGCCTGCGCCACCAGGCGCCGGACGCACGCGGTGTCGTCCAGGTCGTCGTGGAAGAGGGCGCCCGGCACAGCGCGCTCCGCCAGGTCGTACACGCGCTTCCAGCCGCGACGGCGGGTGCACACCACCTCGCCGGTGTCCAGCAGCCACTCCACGGCGATCTTCGTCTCGGACCAGTCGTACCACTCCCCGCCGTTCTTGGCGCCGCCCAGCTCCGTGGCCGTCAGCGGGCCGTCGGCCTTGAGCCGGTCGCGGACCGCCGCGCACGAGCGCTCCGCGTCCTCCATGACGTGCCAGCGGTGGCCGCGGGCCTGGAAGGCCCGGCGGCGGAAGGCGAACAGCGGCCACTCCTCGACGGGCAGGATGCACGCCGCGTGCGACCAGTATTCGAAGGCGTGGTCCCCCGACCAGTACGCCGCCTCGACCGTGCCGCGGCCGACCGCGCCCAGGCGGGCGTAGGGCACCAGCTCGTGCGAACGGGCGAGCACCGAGATCGTGTCCAGCTGGACGGCTCCCAGCCGCCGCAGCACGCCGCGCGCGCCCGCCCGCCGGTCCTGCGCGCCCAGCAGGCCCTGGGCGCGCAGTGCCAGCCGGCGCGCGTCATCGGCGGACAGGTGGTGCTCGGGCTTACGGGCCTTGGCGGAGGCGGCAGTTGTCATGGCGGTCACCTTAGGCGGGGGGACTGACAACGGCCGGGGAGCGGGCCGGAGGGGGGCCCGGGAGCCGGCCGGGGCCGGTCAGCTGCGCTCGGGAAACGGCAGGTAGGGGGCGGTCGTGGGCAGGTCCAGGTCCGAGGGGAGCAGGGAGCCGGTCCACGCGTCGCGGCGCGTGCCCGCGTACACGATCTTCGACCGCATGACGCCCTCCATCCGGAACCCCACCTTCAGGGCCACGGCGCGCGAGCCCTCGTTGCCGGCCTCCGCGTACCACTCCATGCGCTCGACGCCGAGGCTCTCGAAGGCCCAGCGGACCACCTCGCCGGCCGCCTCCGCGGTGTACCCGCGGCCGCGCTGCTCCTTGGCCGTCCAGTAGCCGAGCTCGGCCTGGCGCTCGGGGGAACGCAGCTGCGCGAGCCGCACCAGGCACATCGAACCGGCGAGCCGGCCGTCCTCCCGGGTGAAGACGCCCCAGGTGTAGAGGGAGTCGTCCCGCCAGCCGGCCGGGCAGGTCTCCCCGATGAAGGTGCGGGCGTCCTCGGGCGTGTACGGCGAGGGCACGCTCGTGTAGCGCGGGATGTCCGGGTCCTGGCAGGCCGCGACCACGGCGTCCGTGTCGAAGGGGGCGAAAGGCCGCAGCAGGAGACGTTCGGTCGTGAGCTCTACGGGGTCCATGGGCGGAGTGTAAAGAGCGGTGGCCCGGCACCTCGGGGATTATTCGCTCGTTCCATATCCGGGTGACACAGTGGGTGACACCCGGCCCGGGTGATGACGGACCTCCCGGCGCGGCGGGGTCCTCGCTTACGATGGCCGTTGCGGCGGGGACTGTCCCGTCGTGCCCGCGTACCCGCCCCCTGCCCACGGCGGGGGAGAACCGGTGCCAGGCCCGACCGGCAAGGAGCTAGCCTACGTGTCCGTCTTCGGCAAGATCATGCGTGCAGGAGAAGGCAAGATCCTGCGCAAGCTGCACCGCATCGCGGACCAGGTCAATTCCATCGAAGAGGACTTCCTCAACCTCTCCGACGCCGAGCTGCGCGCCCTGACCGACGAGTACAAGCAGCGCTACGCCGACGGGGAGAGCCTGGACGACCTGCTCCCCGAGGCCTTCGCGACCGTCCGCGAGGGGGCCAAGCGCGTCCTCGGCCAGCGTCACTACGACGTCCAGCTCATGGGCGGCGCCGCCCTGCACCTGGGCTACGTGGCCGAGATGAAGACCGGTGAGGGCAAGACCCTGGTCGGCACGCTGCCCGCGTACCTGAACGCCCTGTCGGGCAAGGGCGTCCACCTCATCACGGTCAACGACTACCTGGCCGAGCGCGACTCGGAGCTGATGGGCCGGGTGCACAAGTTCCTGGGCCTGTCGGTCGGCTGCATCCTGGCCAACATGACGCCGGCGCAGCGCCGCGAGCAGTACGCCTGCGACATCACGTACGGCACGAACAACGAGTTCGGCTTCGACTACCTGCGGGACAACATGGCGTGGTCGAAGGACGAGCTGGTCCAGCGCGGGCACAACTTCGCCGTGGTCGACGAGGTCGACTCGATCCTGGTCGACGAGGCCCGTACGCCGCTGATCATCTCCGGCCCGGCCGACCAGGCCACCAAGTGGTACGGCGACTTCGCCAAGCTGGTCACGCGCCTGAAGAAGGGCGAGCCGGCCAACCCGCAGAAGGGCGTCGAGGAGACCGGCGACTACGAGGTCGACGAGAAGAAGCGCACGGTCGCCATCCACGAGGCCGGCGTCGCCAAGGTCGAGGACTGGCTGGGCATCGACAACCTCTACGAGTCGGTCAACACCCCGCTGGTGGGCTACCTGAACAACGCCATCAAGGCGAAGGAGCTCTTCAAGCGCGACAAGGACTACGTCGTCATGGACGGCGAAGTCATGATCGTCGACGAGCACACGGGCCGTATCCTCGCGGGCCGCCGCTACAACGAGGGCATGCACCAGGCCATCGAGGCGAAGGAAGGGGTGGAGATCAAGGACGAGAACCAGACTCTCGCCACGATCACCCTCCAGAACTTCTTCCGCCTCTACAGCAAGCTGTCCGGCATGACCGGTACGGCCATGACCGAGGCCGCCGAGTTCCACCAGATCTACAAGCTCGGCGTGGTGCCGATCCCGACCAACCGGCCGATGGTCCGCATGGACCAGTCCGACCTCATCTACCGCACCGAGGTCGCCAAGTTCGACGCCGTGGTCAAGGACATCGCCGAGAAGCACGAGAAGGGGCAGCCGATCCTCGTCGGCACCACTTCCGTGGAGAAGTCGGAGTACCTCTCCCAGCAGCTCTCCAAGCGCGGCATCCAGCACGAGGTGCTCAACGCCAAGCACCACGAGCGCGAGGCCTCGATCGTCGCGCAGGCCGGCCGCAAGGGTGCCGTCACCGTCGCCACGAACATGGCCGGCCGCGGCACCGACATCAAGCTCGGCGGCAACCCGGACGACCTGGCCGAGGCGGAGCTGCGCCAGATGGGCCTGGACCCGGTGGAGCACGTCGAGGAGTGGGCGGCCGCGCTGCCGGGCGCCCTGGAGCGCGCCGAGGCCGCGGTGAAGGCCGAGTTCGAGGAGGTCAAGGAGCTCGGCGGCCTCTACGTCCTCGGCACCGAGCGCCACGAGTCGCGCCGCATCGACAACCAGCTCCGCGGCCGCTCCGGCCGTCAGGGCGACCCGGGCGAGTCCCGCTTCTACCTGTCGCTGGGCGATGACCTGATGCGCCTGTTCAAGGCCCAGATGGTCGAGCGCGTGATGGCCATGGCCAACGTCCCCGACGACGTGCCGATCGAGAACAAGATGGTCACCCGTGCCATCGCCTCGGCGCAGTCCCAGGTCGAGCAGCAGAACTTCGAGACGCGTAAGAACGTCCTGAAGTACGACGAGGTGCTCAACCGCCAGCGCGAGGTCATCTACGGCGAGCGCCGCCGCGTCCTGGAGGGCGAGAACCTGCAGGAGCAGGTCCAGCACTTCATGGACGACACCATCGACGACTACATCCGCCAGGAGACCGTCGAGGGCTTCGCCGAGGAGTGGGACCTGGAGCGGCTGTGGGGCGCCTTCAAGCAGCTCTACCCCGTGAAGGTCACCATCGAGGAGCTGGAGGAGGCGGCGGGCGACCGCGCGGGCATCACGGCCGAGTTCATCGCCGAGTCCATCAAGGACGACATCCACGAGCAGTACGCGGCGCGCGAGGAGCAGCTGGGCTCCGACATCATGCGCGAGCTGGAGCGCCGCGTGGTGCTCTCGGTGCTGGACCGCAAGTGGCGTGAGCACCTCTACGAGATGGACTACCTCCAGGAGGGCATCGGCCTGCGGGCGATGGCCCAGAAGGACCCGCTGGTCGAGTACCAGCGCGAGGGCTTCGACATGTTCCAGGCCATGATGGAGGGCATCAAGGAGGAGTCCGTCGGCTACCTGTTCAACCTGGAGGTCCAGGTCGACCAGCAGCTGGAGGAGGTGCCGGTCGAGGAGGCCGCGCCGTCCCTGGACAAGGTGCAGGACACCATCCCCGCCGCCCGTCCGGAGATCCGTGCGAAGGGTCTGGCGCAGCCGCAGCGGCCGGACCGGCTGCACTTCTCGGCCCCGACGGTCGACGGTGCGGGCGGCACGATCGAGACCGACTACGCCAGCGACGACACCGGCGAGTTCCGCTCGGCGGCGGACGGCATGACCCGCGCCGAGCGCCGCAAGGCGCAGAAGAACAGCGGCGGCCGTCGTCGTAAGAAGTAGCCCGTAAGAAGCAGGCCCGCTAAGAAGCAGGCCCGCTAAGAATCAGGCGCGGCAGAGCAGGTCCGTGTGAGGCGGGGCGGGACACCCAGGTGTCCCGCCC
>NZ_JBPQTS010000166.1:0-15632 GCF_051386455.1 Streptomyces sp. URMC 124 | reverse complement strand
GGGCGGGGAGGGGGAGGGAGAGGAGGAGGGAGACGAGGAGCTCTCACACGTGGGTGAGCCAGCCGTGGCGGTCGGCCACCCGGCCGTGGGCCACGTCCTGGAAGGCCTCGCGCAGCAGCCGGGTGACCGGTCCGCAGCCTCCGTCGCCGACCGGGCGGTCGTCGACGGAGGCGACCGGGACGATCTCGGCGGCGGTGCCGGTGAGGAACGCCTCGTCGGCCACGTAGAGCTCGCTACGGGTCAGGCTCTGCTCCCTGACCTCGTGGCCGAGGTCGCGGGCGAGCGTGATGACGGTGTCCCGGGTGATGCCGGGCAGGATGTTGTCGCTGACCGGCGGGGTGATCAGCACTCCGTCCCGTACGGCGAAGACGTTCGCGGCGGAGGCCTCGGCCACGTGCCCGCCCGGAGTGAGCATCAGGGCGTCGTCGTACCCCGCGCGGACCGCGGCGACCTTGGCCAGTGCGGAGTTGACGTACGCGCCGGTCGCCTTCGCCAGCGGCGGCACCGAGTGGACGCCGTTGCGCTGCCAGCTGCTGACCATCAGCCGGCAGCCCTCCTGCTCCGCCTTCTCCCCCAGGTACGAGCCCCAGGGCCAGGCGGCGACGGCGACCCTGGTGCTGTCCAGCCGGGGCGCGACGCCCATGGTGCCGTACGCGAGGTAGACCAGGGGGCGGAGGTAGCCGCTCTCCAGGCCGGTGCGGCGCAGCAGTTCGAGGCTCGCCTCGGCGAGTTCGTCGACGCTGTGGCCCGGATCCATGAGGTAGACGCGTGCCGAGTCGTGCAGCCGCCTGAGGTGCTCGCGCAGCCGGAAGACGGCCGGTCCCTGCGCCGTGGGGTAGGCGCGGATGCCCTCGTAGACGCCCCATCCGTAGTGGAGGCTGGGGGTGAGGACGTGCACCTGGGCCTCGTCCCAGGGGACGAACTTCCCGTCCATCCAGATGGTGCCGGTGGGCGTGAGCTTCATCGTGGGGCTCCGGAGTGCGAAGAGGGGGAGGGGATACGGGAGGGGACGGGGGCGGCCGGGCTGCCGGCCAGCTCCAGGCGGCGCTCGACGCTGCGGGACTGGAGGTCCAGTACGTCGTGGTAGGTCCCGGCGTCCGGCCCGTGGAAGGCGAACCAGCCCCAGCGGGGCCGCAGGGCGCAGCCGCGCTGGGCCTTGGCCTCGTAGGTGGCGAGCCCGTAGTGGATGCGGCGGATGCCGTTGTCCAGCGCCCAGCGGGCCGTCTCGTGGTAGGTGAGGGCGAGGTAGCAGCCCGCGGCCTCGGGGGCGAAGCCCACGGTCCGCAGGAAGAGCGAGTCGCCTGCCCTGAGGTACAGCGCGAAGCCGAGCGTCCGGCCGTCGCGGACGGCGCCCAGCACCACGCACGATGCGCCGATGTCCTCCCGGAGCGCCTCGAAGTCGCGGCGGACGCGCTCGTGTCCTCCGGGCAGTCCGTACTTCGCCCGGTGCGCCACCTGGAGGGCGATCACCTCGTCGTCGACGGCCGCGGGGCCGGAGGTGGCGACGGTGCGGAAGCCGGCCTGCTCGTACGCTCCGACCTCCTTGCGCAGCCCTCTGCGGCGGCGGCTGCTGAGCCCGGCCACGTACTCCTCCCAGTCCTCCGCGTCCAGGTGGTGCACGGCCTCGGCGCCGAGCAGCGCCGCGCGGTATCCGGCCCGGCCGGCGGCGGCGTCCACCGCGTCGGCGTCGGGCTCGCCCACGTACAGCAGGGCGGTGCTGCGGCAGCCCAGTCCGGCCGCGGCCCGCTGGAGGAGGGCGGGGAGCGCGGCCATGACCGCCTGCCGCTGCCGCGGGGAGCGCCCGGGGGCGTGGACCACGCCGTGGTGGTTGCCGAAGGTGGCGAGGGCCAGCGAGGGGTAGTGGTCCGGGCGGCCTTCGGGCAGGGCCGCCGTCAGCTCGTCCCAGCGTTCGCGGTCGGCCGGGTCGAGGAGCGCGGGCTCGGCCATGGGCGACGCCGTGCCGGCCAGCCGCGGGGCGTCGTAGAAGAGCAGTCCCCCGGCCTCGCGGGTGAGCAGCAGCGTGGCCAGGGCCACCACCCGCCCCCCTTCGAGCACTTCGAGGCAGTGCACCTCGTGGAGGTCCGTGCGCGCGGTGAAACGCAGCCATCGGGCGTCGTCCCAGACGAGGCCGGGGTGGTCGAGGCCGGCGAAGTCGCGGCTTCCCGGGAGGGAGCCGGGCGGCAGCAGGCGGGCCGTGTACGGGCCGTCCGGCAGGCCGGTCGCGGTCATCTCGGTCGCGGTCATCGCGCGCCTCCTTCGGCGGGGCCGGAACCGGCGACCGCGGCGACCGCGGCGACCGCGGCGGCCGCGGCGGCCGGGGCGGGCTCTTCGGCGGGCTCCCCGGCGTGCTCCCAGCCGAAGCCCGCGCCGACCAGCTCGGCGGTGGCGTCGATCCTGGCGTCCAGGGCGGCGGCGTCCGCGTCGGTCACCACCCAGCTGGCCAGGAAGTCGCCGGACTTGCGCAGCCGGTAGCGCTCCCCGCTCCAGTCGTCGCCGATACGGGTGGCGAGGACGAAGTCGTGCGCGCCGGGAGGCGCTTGGGGAAGGCGGAGCACCCTGCCGCGTTTCGGCGGGATGCCGCAGAAGGCGGCGCGGGGGGCCGTGCGCGCCGCTTCCCGCACCGTGTCGAGCGCGACGGGCAGTCCGCACTCCACACGGGCCCACAGCTCCCGCGGGTCGATGCCCAGGACGTGGCGGAGCATGGCGGGGATGGGGCCGCCGCCGATGCGGGCGGCCACCTCGCACAGCACGATCCGGCCGTTGTTGCTGCCGCTGCCGCTGCCGCTGCCGCTGCCGCTGCCGCTGCCGCTGCCGCTGCCGCTGCCGCTGCCGCTGCCGGTGACGAAGAACTCGGCGTGCACGCAGACGGTGTCCGGCGAGGGGAGCGCGTCGATCAGGCGCCACGTCTCCGCGACCAGCCGTTCGTGGAGCGGATCGGCGGGGTCGAGGTTGCGGGAGCCGAACGGGGCGTCGTCCCAGTGGCTCAGGCACCCGGCGCCGGTGTAACGGGAGGCGACGGCGGCGACCCGTTCACCGTCCACCCGGAAGGCGTCCACGTGGTGCACGGCGCCCTCGACGAACTCCTCGACCTCGTACGAGCCGCCCGCCACCTCCTCGGCGAGAGCGGCCGCCCGGTCCGGTCCGTCGAGCACGACCACGCCCGCGGAACCGGAGCCGCTTCTCGGCTTCACGACGACCCGGCCGGGGTGGGCGGCCATGAAGTCCGTGATGTCGCGCACGCTGCCGACGGGTGCGAAGGCGGGCACCGGGATCCCGGCGGCCCGCGCGTACCCCTTCATCAGGACCTTGTCCCGGTACGCGGCGGCGGTGGCGGTGCCGAGGCCGGGCAGTCCGAGCTCGCCGCGCAGCAGGGCGGCGCGTTCGACGTCGGCCTCCGCCAGGGCCAGTACGGCGCGCGGCCGGTGCCGGCGGGCGGCTTCCCGCGCGGCGGCCAGCACGGCGTTGTCGCACGTGTAGTCGGCAACGGTGACGACTTCCGCGAAACCGGGGCCCACGGAGGCCCCGGCGGCGGTGACCGCCACCAGCCGGCCCGCCTCCTCCGGCAGCCACGAGGCGAACGGGAGCCCCGCCTGACGCGGGCTGATCAGCACGAGGATCACGCGGCACCCTCCCCGGCTGAGGCGGCTGAGGCGGCTGAGGCGGCTGCGGTGGCCGGGGTGGCCGGCGGAGCCGCGGCGGTCACCGTGGCCGCGGGCCCGGACACGGGTACGGGCCCCGGGAGGCCGAGCCGGGCGGCCAGGTCGCCGAGCGCCGCCGCGGTGCCCGCGTCCAGGGGAATGCCGTGGGCCTCCCGCGCCCGCGCGTGGGCACGTTGGGGGTCCCCGGGGGCCACGACGGGCCGGTCCGTGGCGGCGGGCGCGGTGCGCACCGTGGTCAGCAGGTCCGTCAGCCCGGTGCCGAAGCTCTCCGTGCCGGTGAACGCGGCCGGGTCCAGGGCGAGCACCAGGTGCCCGATCCCGCGGCTCTCTCCCGCGCTGCCCTCGCCGACCTGGGAGAGCCGCCAGTCGGGAGCGGTGCCGGTGAGGACGGCGCCGAGCAGGGTGACGGCCATCGCCAGGCCCTGCCCCTTGTAACCGCCCAGCGGCGACAGCGCGTACGCCGCGTCGGGGTGCGCGGTGGCCCGCCCGTGGCGGTCGGTCGCCCAGCCGCCGTCCAGGCCGCGGCCCTCGGCCCTGCGCTGCTTCACCTCGCCGAAGCAGACCTGGCTGGTGGCCATGTCCAGGGCGAACTCCTCGTCCCCGCTGCCCGCGGCCACGCTGATGGGATTGGTCCCGAACAGCGGCTCGACGCCTCCGTACGGCGCCACCCGGGACGCGGCGGAGGTGACCGCGATGCCCACCAGGCCCTTCCGCGCCAGGCTCCGCGTGTAGACGGACGCGGCACCGAAGTGGTTCGAGTTGCGGACGCCGACGGCGGCGACGCCGAACTCCGCGGCCCGCTCGGCGGCGAGCCGTGCGGCCGACAGCCCGGCCAGCACGCCCAGCGAACCGCCGGCGTCCATGAGCAGCCCGGCGCCCCGGTCCCGTACGACGGACGGACGGGCCGCCGCCGCGGCCACTCCGGTCGACAGCTCCCCGAGGTACTGCGGGAGCAGACGGAGGCCGTGCGTGTCGATGCCGCGCAGCGAGGTGTCCACCAGTGCGTCGGCCACCTGTTCCGCCTCCGCCACGGACAGGCCCGCCGCGGCGAACGCCTCCCGGGCGAGCGTGCGCGCCTGCCGCGCGTGGATCACCCGGTCCCCGGTCGCAGGGGCGGACTCGGTGGCGCCGGGTGTCCCGGTCAGGTCTTCAGCGATCAACGAGGGCTCCTGTGCACGAAGTGGTGGGTGCCGGTTCCCGGCATGTCGAGGGGCGGGCCGAGGACTTCGAAGCCGTGCTTCCGGTAGAAGCCCAGGGCCTCGTCCGGGGCGAGGCACCAGACGGCGTCGGCACCGTCCAGCGCGGCGAGGGTGAGCGCGGTGCGCAGGAGCGCGGTGCCCGCGCCGGTGCCGCGCGCCTCGTCGAGCGTGGCCATGTCGCGCAGCCGCCGCCCGCGGCCGGGTCGCAGCCCCGGGACGGCGTACCCGGCCGGCGGGTCCCCGGCGTGGAGGGAGACCGCGCCCACCGCACGGCCCTGCCGGAGGGCGGCCAGGTGCCGCGTGTCCGGGAGGTCGTCCTCCGGGTGGGCGCAGCCGTCCGCCGTCCGCCCGGGGCCCGGTACCTGCTGCCGGACCGGGCGTACGCGGCCGGCCGGCACCTGGTGGACGTACCAGCCGTGGGCCGCGGGGTCCGGGAGGTATCCGGAGCCGGGGCGGTCCGGCAGGGTGACCCGGCCGGTTTCGTCGAGGGCGAGGCCCTGCCCGGTGTCCACCGCGAGCAGGTCGACCACGTCGACGTCGAGGTGGTCGGCCAGGCCGCCGAGGTGGGCGGTGGCGGAGACGCCCGCGGCGGACTCGGGCATGCAGCCGAGCATGGTGATCAGTCCGCGTTCCCGGGCGGCCCGCAGCAGGGCGAGGGCCGGGGTGATGCCGCCGGACTTCATGGGCTTCACGTTGATGCCGTGGAAGGCCTCGGTGCAGGCGTCCAGGTCGGCCGGGGAGGTGATGCTCTCGTCGGCGATGACGGGGATCGGGCTGAGTTCCTTCAGGGCGCGGGCGTCGTCCCAGGCGGCGCGCGGGAAGGGCTGTTCGATCAGCTCGACCCCGAGGCTCTGCAGCTCGGGCAGCACGGGCACGAGCCGGGAGAGCTCCCAGCCGCAGTTGCCGTCGATGGAGAAGGGCGCGTCGGTCCGGCCGCGCAACTCCCGCAGGATGCTCAGATCGCCGGGATCGGCGAGTTTGACCTTGTACGCGCGCCAGCCCGGCCGCTCCAGCAGCTTGCGGACCATCGTCTCGGGGGTGTCGAGTCCGATGCTGAAGCTGGAGCGCAGCCCCTGCGGCCGGTCCAGGCCGAGGGACTCCCACAGCGGAATCCCGAGCAGCCGGGCGCGCAGGTCGTTCACCGCGGTGTCGAGGGCGGCGAGCACGAAGGGCGATCCGGGCAGCGCGTCGGCCAGCCGGCGCCAGACGGCAGCGGGGTCGCCCGGGTGCAGCGTGGCCAGCAGCGGTGCGATCCGCCGCAGGTCCGCGTGGATCCGGTCCGGGCCGGAGTTGTAGTGGTCGGTCATGAAGCAGGACGCCTCGCCGTAGCCGGACACGCCGTCCTGCTCGACCTCGACGATCACGGTGCGCGTCACCGGGATGGCTTCCCGTGCCGAGCGCCATACGTGACGCTGCGTCAGCTCGGCTTCGTGTGCGGTGACCTTCACCGGACGCCCGCTCGCTGCGGCTGCGGCTGCGGCTGCGGCTGGGGCTGCGGTTGTGACTGAGGCTGTGCCTGCGCCTGCGCCTGCGACTGCGACTGGGGTTGCGCCTGCGCCTGGGGTTGCGGCGCGGCCGTGTCCGGCTGTCCGGGGAACCAGGAGCCCAGCGCGGGGCGGAGGTCGTCGAACCACTCGGCCTCCGGGTCGTAGCGGGCGAAGAACTGCCGCCCCACGTGCCGGGGATCGCGGGCCTGGAGCAGCCGCAGCGAGAAGACCCGCTCTCCGGCGATGGTGCTGACGGCGTCCAGCAGCACCTTTCCGGGAGCCGCCGACATCACCGGGCCGCGGGCGGAGCGGGCCAGCCCGGAGACGCCGCGGAGGGCGTCGGTGTAGATGTCCAGGGCCTTGGCGAGGGGGACGCCGAAGTAGCTGCGGGCACCGGTGTCCCGCTCGACGAACATGTAGTACGGCACGACGCCCAGCTCCACGAGCTGCTGCCACATCCGGGCCCACACGTCCGCGCGGTCGTTGACGTGGCCGACCAGCGGCGCCTGGGCGCGGATCACCGCACCGGTCGACCGCAACCGGGCGATGGCCTCCCGGACGACCGGGGTCTCCAGCTCCCTCGGGTGGGAGAAGTGCGCCATCACCGCGACGTGGCGGCCGGCCGCGACACAGCGTTCGAGCAGGCGCAGGAGGTCGTCGGCGTCGGCGTCGGTGGTGAACCGGGCCGGCCAGTAGGAGAGCGCCTTGGTGCCGAACCGCAGCGTGCGGACGCTCTCCATGGCCGGGTCGAGCAGCGCCTCGACCCAGCGCTTCAGCACCTCGGTCTTCATGATCATCGGGTCGCCGCCGGTGAACAGGACGTCGGTCACCTCGGGATGGGCCGCTATGTAGCCGGTGAGGTCGGCCGGCGCGCGCAGCGCCTGCCGCAGCTCGGCCACGCCGACGAACTGGGCCCAGCGGAAGCAGTATCCGCAGTACGCGTGGCAGGTCTGGCCCTGCGAGGGGAAGACCAGCAGCGTCTCGGCGTACTTGTGCTGGAGCCCGTCGAGCCTGCGGCCGTCCAGCGTGGGCACGTTGGCCTCCAGCTGGTCGCCGGGGTGCGGGTTGAGCAGCTCCTGGGCGTCGGCGGCGGCCTTGCGCAGGACGTCGCGCGGCGCGCCGCCGTCGTGGAGCGACGCGATGTTGCCGAAGATCTCCGGCGGGAGCATGTCGCGGTGCGGGAAGGTGAGCCGGAAGATCGGGTCGTCGGGCGCCGCGGACCAGTCGATGAGCTGGTCGGCGACGTATTCGTTCACCTTGAACGGCAGGACGGAGGAGACGACCCGAAGGTCGCGCAGGTACTCGTCGGACATTCCGCGGTCGCGGGCGAGCGCCGCCAGACGTTCGTGGGAGTAGGTCTTCACCGGGAATCCCCTTGGATCCTCAGTGGCGGCGGTCAGCCGCCACCGGTCGTGTGCGAGGGCAGCGTCAGTGGGCGATGTGGGAGCGGGACCAGTCGAAGTCCACCTGGTCGGCGACGCCCATCTGCTCGACCAGCTTGTGCAGTCCGGTGTAGTCGCGGACCAGCCGCTTGCGGCCCGCCTCCGCCTGGCAGTCCGCGAGCATCTCGTGCCCGCCGGCGACACCGGCGAGGTCGACGATCCGGTGCCAGGTCGCGTAGTCGTTGGTCACGAAGGCGTCCAGCCCCTCCATCAGCATGTCCAGGAAGTACCTGCGCTGAGGGGCGTCGAGATGGCCGTAGACCGTTTCGGCGAGCACGTGCGAGATGGACGCGTGACAGTACTCGTCCCGGTTGTGCAGCTTCGCGGTCGTGCTGTTGATCGGCTGGATCGCGGTGTCCTCGGCGAGCAGGTCGAGGTACGCGTTGATGGAGATCTCGGAGACCGTCGCGAAGGCCAGCGTCGTCAGCGACCGCTCCCAGCGCTCCCCGGCCCGGTCCCGCAACTCCTGGTGGACGCGCGCGGTGTGGGACAGGGGCAGCGCCTCGTCCGGCATGGCGTGGCCCCGGCGGCGACGGGTCACCGCGCTCGCGTTGAGGTGCATGAGCGTGTGGTACTGCTCGTCGACCATCGCCTGGGCCAGCGACAGGTGGAGCGCCTCGCCGCCGAGGCCCGGGTACTCGCCCTCCATGACCAGGGCGAAGGCGGGGTTGGCCACCTTCTGCTCCGCCATGACGGTGTGCCGGTTGTACGCGATCCACGCCCAGCTCAGCAGCTCGGACCGCTTCGCCGGATCCAGGGCCAGGTAGGTCGGGTGGTCGTGGAAGGGCAGGATCCGCTCGGGGTAGTCCGCGCGCTCGGGGTCGAAGAGCTCGTCGAGGTCGGGCTCGTCCCGCTTCACGGTGGCCCGGCGGTGCCAGTTGCCGACGAGGCGGCGGATCACGGCGCTCTCCACCGGGTCGTCCGGGTCGAAGGAGGGGACGCCCTCGGGCAGCGGGGGGCCCGGGATCTCCTGCGCGGCCGCCGCGTCGCGGCCGTCGGCGGTCGGGGAATCGCCGTTCATCACATTCCTTACTACGGGGGAGCGGTGCCGGCCGGCCCGGCTGGTGGTCGGAGCGCCACCTGCCGGTGGCGGTGCTGCGGGGGACCGGGCTCAGGACTCCTGGAGCCAGTAGCGGGTGAGGTGGCGCCGCGCGTCGCTGTAGGAGGAGCGGGCGTGCAGCATCCGGTGGTTGTCCCAGACGAGAACCGAGTTCTCCGGGATGAGGACGGACACCTTGTGCTCGCGGAAGAACGTCTCGGCGCGGACGGCCAGTTCGCGGCCGAGGGCTCCCAGGGGGAGCTCGTCGGCGGGCACGTCGGCATCCACCGGGGGGTCGTAGTGCCCGGCCGTCAGCAGGTTGTAGCTGAACCGGACGACGTCCCGGCCGCCGGGCGTGCGCTCCACCACGGGGCGGCGGACGCCGGCGGTGCCGGTTCCTCCGGTGTTGTGGCCCACCCAGTCGATGCCCTCGCCGTGCACCGCCCGGCGCTCCGCCTCGCCGAGGGAGGCGGTGAAGGCGTACGCGTCGGCGAGCTCGGTCTGTCCGCTGCCGCACCGGGCCTGGACCCGGCAGTGCAGGGCCAGGTACCGGGGCGGCGGGTCCCAGCCGGGCGCCTCGGTGTGCACCAGGATGGTGTTGGTGCTCTTGGAGTAACGCCGGTCCTCGAAGCCGGGGGCGGCCTTCACCTGGTAGCGCAGCTGTCCGTCGTACTGCGGCATCAGCGCGCCGAAGCCCCGCAGGGCCTCGGCGGCCTCTTCGTCGGTGGTGATGCCCCCGATCAGGGTGTAGCCCTGACCGAGGAGTTCCTGAGTAGGCGATGTTTCGGCAGTCGTCATGATCTGCGCTGCTCCATGTCTGTTCCTGAGGTGGGGGCGCATGGGCGGCCGGGCGCACCGGGCGGGGCCACCGCCCCGGCGGGGCGGGCTCCTTCGCAGGCACCGGGAAGAGGGCGCGCACCCCGAGGGGGCCTCGCGCGGGAGGCGGCCTCGAGGGGTGCGGGGCGTCCGGGGTGCTCGAAACGCGCGGCGCCGCCGTCCGGGAGAAGGATCCGGCGGCCGGGCACGACGTGCGGGCCGCGGCGGATCCGGGTGGCGGCAGGGGAGAAGGTGCCGGAGCTCAGCTGCCCCAGGTCACGTCGTTGCGGTCGTGGCCGTGGCGGACCGGCTGGTCGACCGGCACGGTCACGGGATGCGGACCGTCGGCACGGACCGGGGCGCCGGCCGGGGTGTCGCCCGGGGAGGCCGCCTGGGTGAAGAGGAGGGCGCCGAGCGCGATGACGCCGGCGGCGATGGTCCTGGAAGTCTGCTTGAATCTCACAGAAGGCCCCCTTCGGTGAATTGCTCTCTGCGCTTTCGATGGACTGCCGGCGCTTGCCCGGAAGCGTGATTTCTCCTTCCCGCCTCGCCGGTACGGCCACTCTGGCGCCTCACCGGTTCCGGTGGAAGGGGATCCGGGTGGACGGAATATGTCGTGTCCTAACCCGTCCAGTGCCGAAGGAAGGCCTGGGAGTTCCCGTAATCCGGAATCAGCGCCGCGCCGCAGGAGGCCGTCCGGAAGGGGGCCAGCCGGGAATGGGCGGCGAGGGCGCGCGCGCAAAGCGCGGCGGCCCGGAGTTCCGCGGCGGCCAGGCTGGGCGCGGTGAGAAAGAGGCCGACGACCGGCCCGCCGGGGTCCTCCGGGTGCACGCTGACGTGTTCCAGGCCGTCGCCGGAGCCGGCGCAGCAGGCGAAGAGGGACCCCGTCTCCTCGGGCAGCGGCACATCCGCAGGTCCGTGCAGACGGACGTGTACGAGGTACATGGTTCCCCCTTTCCCTCTTGCGCGTGTTTCCGTGTCGTGGCGGTCCGGGCGGAGTTGTGGTGGCCGGGGCCCGAGTCGTGGTGCTCCGGTCCGGAGTGGTGGTGGTCCGGTCCGGACCGGACCGATCCGTGCCGGGGCCTTTGGCGGGGTGCGGGGCATGGATGCGAGTGATGGTTACTGCCGGCCGGTTCATCCGGAGGGAGACCGGCCGCGGCGAGACCCGGGGCAGCCGTCGATGACGCGGGCCGCGCCGCGACCCGCTGTCCACGGGGGAGTTGAGCGGTCGGTTCCCTACGGTGGCGCCAAGTGGCCCTCGCGGGCGCCGATTCCGGCCCGGCAGCGGCGGCGGGCGGGGGCTTGCTCCGGGTGCCGGGGCGTGAGCCGAACGCGTCCTGCGCGGATGCGGGGCCCGTGCGTACGCCCGGTGCCCGACTGACCATTGATACACCACCACCGAGGCCGTGGGGGCGCGTTTTCCGGACATGTCCGCCGCCGGTAGGGCCTTCCGGGCAGGGCTTCCCGCTCCGTAGGACATCTGCCGATTCGCCTACCGATATCACCCCCTTCCGGGGAAGCTGGGTAACATGAGCATCACGGAAACCGCCGCGCCGAGCCACTTCCGCAACTCCGTGGACACGAACATTGACCGGAGGGGATTACCTCCCATGCTGGCTGTGCTGGGACTCGACACGGACACCGAACGCGTCTACCGCGCCATGCTGGCCCACCCCGACGACGGGGTGACCGCCCTCTCCCAGCGCCTCGCCCTGTCCGAGGACGCGCTGCGCGGCTGCCTCGACCGGCTCAGCTCCCTCGCGCTCATCCGGCCGTCCGGTCAGGCCGAGACGGCGTTCCGTGTGCTCGGGCCGGAACAGGCCATGAACCTGCTGCTCGCTCGTCAGCAGGCCGACCTCGCCGCCCACCAGGAGCGCGTCGAAGCCGCCCGGGCCGCCGCCGCGCAGCTGATCGCCGAGTGCTCCGCCCTGCGGGGGCCCTCCGTCGGGTTCTGTGCCGAACAGCTCACCGGTGCGGAGGAGATACGCGACCGGCTCGCCCGTCTCGCCGCCGGCGTCCAGCACGAGATCATGACCTTCGCCCCCGGCGGGGCCCACACGGAGAGCGACCTCGAGGCCAGCCGCGGGCCGAACGCGGCCCTGCTGGAACGCGGCGTCACCATGCGCACCATTTACCTCGACAGCGTCCGCAACCACCAGCCGACCCTCCACCACGTCGACTGGCTGCACCAGCACGGCGGCCAGGTACGCACCGCGCCCACCCTGCCCATCAGGATGATCATCGCGGACCGGAGCCAGGCCGTTCTTCCCCTGGACACCGAAGACGCCCAGGTCGGCGCCGTGGTCCTCACGGGCCAGGGCATCACCACGGCCCTGTGCGAGCTGTTCGAGAACACCTGGCGGACCGCCACCCCCCTGGGCCCCGCCGTCACCGTCGAACGCGACGACAACGGCCTCACCCGCCAGCACCGCGAGGTCCTCCGGATGCTCGCCGAGGGGCTCACCGACCAGGCCATCGCCAAGCGGCTCGGCGTCTCCTCCCGCACGGCCCGGCGCTTCGCGGCCGAGCTGATGGACGCGCTGGAGGCGCGCAGCCGTTTCGAGGCGGGCGTCCACGCGGTCCAGAACGGCTGGCTCCCCTCGAGCCGCGCGTGATCCGGCCCCGGAGGCGATAGGCCGGGACTCCTCCCGGGCCGGAAGTACCCCTGGGCCGGATTCCTCCCGGCTCGGAAGTACCCCTGGGCCGGAATCCTCCCGGGCCGGATTCCTCCCGGGGCGGATTCCTCCTGGGCCGGATTCCTCCTCCCGGGTCACTCCGGGCCAGTCCTGTCCGGTTTGGCCCGTTTCTCTGTTGGCCCATGAATGCCATGGCCGCTAGCGGCCAGATCGGGAGGGTTGCCTCCCGGGTATTGCCGATCGCATCGTGTTCTGCGTGTGCGGCGCCACGAAGTCCGCGTAAAGCGCGAATCCGTGGCCGATGGATGCCGCCGTCCTGTGCCGATTTCCCTTACGCGGCTTCGGAATCCACAGAATCCAGAACGATCGGCAGAGGCGGTGGCCCGAGTGACGGAAGCCATGACCACGGCAGCGCCCGTGCCCCCTTCGCCCCTGGCATTCAGGATATTCCTCGGCGGGCAGAGCGTATCGCTGATAGGCGACGGTCTGGCGATTCTCGCGATTCCGCTGCTCGTCCTTCAGGTCAGCGGGTCCCCGTACGCCGCGGTGCTGGCCGCCATCCCGCGCACCGTCGGGTATCTGCTGGTCGGCCTGCCCGCCGGTGCACTGGTGGATCGGCTGAACCCCCGCAACGTCATGCTGGCCATGGACGCCGTGCGGTTCGGGGTCTTCGTCACCTTCGCCTTGCTCGCGGCCACCTCCCAGCTGCACGTCCCCGTGATCCTCGCCCTGGCCTTCGTGGCCGCGGGGGCCGGTGTGTTCTTCGAGACCGCGCTGACGGTGGCGGTGCGCGACCTGGTCGAGGAGGAACGGCTCGTCCGGACGAACTCGCTGCTGGAAGCGGCGAACCAGGGCGCGCAGATCATCGGCCCCGGCCTGGTCGGTGTGCTGTCGGCGCTGTGGGGTCTGCAGGTGGCCCTGCTGGTCAACGCCTCCACGTTCGCCGTGTCCTTCGCCACCGTCCTCCACGTGCTGCGCGGCAGGGGGCGCACGAGCCGGACTCCCTCCGCGCCCCTGCCGGCGGCGCTGCGCGGGGTGGCGAGGGACCTGGCCGAGGGGTTCCGCTGCCTGCGGTCCCTGCGGGTCGTGCTCGTGGTGACGTGCCTCCAGGCGAGCGCCAACCTGTTCCTCGCTGTCGGCTACCTCCTGGTCTTCTACCTGCGCGACACCCTCCACTTCGGCGCCTCGGCGGTGAGCACCGTCGTCGCGGCGGGCGGTGCGGGCGGGGTGCTCGGGGCGGTGGTGGCGTTCCGGCTGGGCGGCCGGGTGCGGCACGAGGTGCTCATCACGCTCAGCGCGGCCTGCATGGGCATCACCCTGGCCGCCCAGGGGCTGGCGACGTCCCTGGTTCCGCTGCTGCTCCTGAACCTGCTGATGAGCGCCTCCGCGGTAACGGCCGTGGTGATCATCCGCAGCCTGCGGCAACGCGCCGTCCCCCGCGAGCTGCTGGGCCGGGTCAGCGCCACGGCCAGGGTGTCGGCGCTGGCGGCCAGCCCGGTCGGAGCCCTCGCCGGCGGCGCGCTCACCACGCTGAACCACGGGAACCCGCGGCCGGTGTTCGTCGTGGCCGGCGTCCTCAGCGTCCTGACGACCGCCGCCGCCTGGACGTTCGGCCTGCGCACCGGCGCGCACCGGCCGCCCGGCACGGAACGGCGGTCGACCGCATCCGGCACACCCCTCACAGACAACAGCGAACCCAGGGAGGCGCCGTGACCAACGGCATCACACAGCACTACCTCGCGACCGTCGACCACCGGGCCGCCGGCGAGGCGATCCGGAAGGCCGTGGACGCGGAACTCCTCAAGGCCGCCTACGGCGAAGCGTTCCTCGACCGCCCCGTCTTCCTCGAACACGCACAGCAGGAGGGACTGGGCCGCGACCTGTCGGCGCTGTTCCGGCTGCTCACCACCCTCCCCGACCGGGTGGCGGACGGCGACCTCGGCCGCTACTGCGAACTCGTGGGGATGACCCGCTCCCAGGCCGATGCGGTGCGCCGCACGGCGGGTGCCGACCCCGTGCCCCTGGGCCGGGCCGACCTGTACCACGACGGCGACGGATTCCGGCTCCTGGAGTTCAACGTCAGCAGTGCCCTCGGCGGCTTCGAGAACGCCGAGATCAACCGGGCGCTGCTCGACGTCCCGGAGGTGGCCGACTTCGCGGAGCGCGAGCACCTCGCGTACGCCGACACCCTGGGCGAGATCGTCCGCGTCATGCTGGACTCCGCTCGCGCGCCCTGGTGGGGCGACCGGCCGTTCGTCGCGATCGTCGACACGCCCGGCAGCTTCGCGGCCCTGGAGCGCCGGCTCGGCTTCATGGCCCGGCTGCTGGCGGACCACGGCGTGGACGCGGTGGCCTGTCATGCGGGACAGCTGAAGGAGGAGGGCGGACGGCTGTTCGCCGGCGGCCGCCCCGTCGACATCGTCTACCGGTTCTTCATCATCGAGGACCTGCTGGAGGAGCAGGGCGAACTCGGCCTCCTCGACCCGATCCTGCGCTGCCACGAGGGCGGCGGCGTCACCGTGTTCGCCCCGCTCGACACCGAGATGTACGGGAACAAGCGCGCCCTCGCGCTCCTCGGCGAGGAAGAGGTCCGGCAGACCCTGTCCCCCGCGGACCGGGAACTCGTCGACCGCTTCGTCCCCTGGACCAGGCGCGTGCGGCGCGGACCGGTCGAGGTGGCCGGAGACCACGTCGACCTGGAGTCCTACTGCCTGGAGAACCAGGCCTCCCTCGTCCTCAAGCCCAGCCTGCTCCACGGCGGGGCGGGCGTCGCCACCGGCTGGTCGATGACCCCGGCGCAGTGGCGGGAGGCGCTCGACGACGCCCTCCGGAGCCCCTTCGTCGTGCAGCGCCGGGTCGCCCCGGCCCCCGAGCCCTTCCCGGCCGGCGGCGAGGCCGCGGAACAGGTCCTGAACTGGGGCGTCTTCATGGCCGGCGACCGCTACGCGGGGTCCATCGTGCGCGGCGTGAGCGACCCGGACGTGGGCGTGGTCAGCATGGGGACGGGAGCGCGGGTCGGCTGCTGCTTCCACCGCACGACCGAAGGCGGAACCCGGTGACGCCACCTGCCGACGCCCCGGCTGTCGGCGTCCCGGCTGTGGGCGTCCCGGTTCCCGGTGCTCCGGCCGGCGGCGCTCCGGCCCCGGCTCCCGGAGCCCCGGCTGTCGGCGCCCCGGCTCCCGGCGCCGCGGCTGTCGGCGCTCCGGCTTCCGGCGTCCCGGCTGGCGGCACCGCAGCCCCGGCTTCCGGAGCTCCGGCTGTCGGCGCCCCGGATCCCGGCGTCCCGGTTCCCGGCGTCCCGGATCCCGGCGCCCCGGCCCCCGCCGCCCCAGCTGCCGGCGCCCCGGCCGGCGC
>NZ_JBPQTS010000165.1:0-16052 GCF_051386455.1 Streptomyces sp. URMC 124 | reverse complement strand
GCGGGAGCGCGCGGGGGCGTGGGTGCGGGGGCGGGGTCAGCGCGTTGCGACCACGTCGAGGACGATCCGCAACCGACGTCCCGTCATTCCCTTGGCGTGGGTGACCCCGAAGTCGTACCGGTCGATGACGGCGGAGGCCTGCACGGACAGCCGGGGCCCGTCGGCGCTGACCTGATCGAGAGTCAGTACCACCGGCCGCGCGACCCCCCGCACGGTCAACTCCCCGTGCACCGTCACCTCCCCTCCCGCGCGGCGGACGTCACCGCCGCGGAACCGGATCTCGGGGTGGAGCGCAGAATCCAGATAATCGGCCGAGCGTACGTGCCGGTCGCGCTGCGCGTGCCCGCTGGCGAAGCTGTCGACGGGAATCACGGCCTCGACGGTGGAGGCGGATTCGGGCTCCGCGACGGCGATGAGGCCCTGCGCGACGGAGAGGGTCCCCTTGATGGGGAACAGCCCGAACAGCGCCCGCATCCGGAACCGGATCTCCGACGCCTCGGGGTCGATGCGGTAGACGCCCGGTAACGGGCCGTTCTTCTCGTCTGCGCCCTGGGTGCCCATGGAGCAGTCCCCTCCCGACGATGCCGGTAGCAACGGTCCCTAGCCGGTACGGTATCGGGCTTCTTGCCCGCTCGAACGGTAAACCCGGGACCCTTACGACAGGGTGATCTCATAACGCAGGCGCTGACGGTGGGCGGGCATGACCATCCGATCCGCCTGGATCGGCCGGCCGCCGCCGTCGAGGGTGACCCGGGTGAGCTGGAGCACGGGTTCCGCGGGACCGGTCTCCAGCGCCAGCCGCTCCCCCTCGCTGGGCATCCGCGCAACGACGTCCTCGCGAACGGTCACCCCCGTGTGCCCGAGCCGGCTGAGCAGGGTGACGGCCCCGCCGGGAATCTTCGCGGTCCCGGCGAGCGGGGTGCCGCGGGCGATACGGGCGGGGTAGTAGGTGTCGGTGAGCTCGCTGGGCCGGTCGTCGAGCAGCATGATCCGCCGCCGCACGACGACGGCCTCGCCGGGCCGGACCCGAAGGTAGGGCAGGGAACTGCTGACCCAACGGGCGTCACTCTGCATGCGCATCCCCTGTTCGGCTACTGGGCAGTGAACTCGTACTGCAGCTCATACAGATGCCCGGCTTTGGCCATGACAGCGACCTCGACAGGCCGTTCCCCGTCGGTACAGAGCACCCGGAGAGTCCGGAGCACGGGCAGGCTGCTCGGCAGCTGCAGGGCGTTGTACTCCTCCTGGGTGGGTACCCGGGCCGAGACCTTGTCCACGCTGAGCACCGGCGGAAATCCCAACCCGGCCAAGAGGGTCGGAGTGCCGCCCTTGATCCTGCGGCGTTCCATCAGGGCCGTACCGCGGGCGATGTCCAAGGGGTAGTAACACTTGACCAGTTCGACCGGCTCGTCATCAATGAGCAGAAGCTGACGCCGGAGCAGTGCTGTGTCACCTTCGGCGAGGCGCAGTGCGACGGCGACGTCCGCCGGGGGAGTGGTCTCCGCCACCTCCAGCAGCTTGGCGCTCGCCTGCCCGCCGTGCTTGGACGCCTCGGTGAGCCGGCGATAGGGAGCGCCGGTGGCTGCCGGGGCCATGTAGGCGGCGGGGTGCATGGTCCGCTCCGGGTGAGAGGGACCTGCACCCACCGCGGCGGCTGGGCGGCCCGCACTCGCGGTGAGGCCCGCTGCCGCTACTGCGGAACCGTCCGCTTCACCGAGTACGCCGCCCTCAGACCGCCCGGCCTCCCGTACGCCCAGGCCCGCCTCCCCGTCGGTACAGAGCACCCGGCCGCTCAACACGTAGCGCTGCTCCAGCCGTTTCGGCGGTGGCGGGTGCCTGGTCGGCAGGGGCCCGCCACCGCCGGGTTGTGGTTACGCTGCGGCTGCCAGTTGTTCCGTCGGTGCCGGTTCGCGGGGGACGAAGGTCACGTGGGGGTGGCCGCGGCGGAGGTCGATCTTGAGGCGGAGGCCGCCTACGCGGGCCAGGGCCAGGCCCACCCCGGCCGCCGCGAGCGTGGCGACGACACCGCCGGCCAGGAAGCCGACGCGGGCGCCGTAGGCGTCGGTGACCCAGCCGACCAGCGGGGCGCCCAGCGGCGTGCCGCCCATGAACACCATCATGAACAGGCTCATGACACGCCCCCGCATCGCGGGATCCGTGGCCAGCTGCACGCTGGAGTTGGCGGTCACGTTGATCGTGAGGCCGAACATCCCGATCGGCACGAGGAGTGCCGCGAAGGCCCAGAACGAGGGCGTGAGCGCCGCCGTGATCTCCAGCAGGCCGAACAGCAGGGCCGCGCCGACGAGGAGTCGCAGCCGCGAGCTGCCGCGGCGCGCGGCGAGCAGGGCGCCCACCAGGGAGCCGCCCGCCATCAGGGTGTTGAGCAGGCCGTACGTGCCGGCGCCCGCGTGGTAGACGTCGTTGACGAAGGCCGTGAGCCAGATCGGGAAGTTGAAGCCGAAGGTGCCGATGAAGCCGACGAGGACGATCGGCCAGACGAGGTCCGGCCGCCCGGCCACGTAGCGCAGGCCCTCCCGCAACTGGCCCTTGCCGCGCGGCGCGCGGTCGGTCCTGTGCAGCTCGGAGGTGCGCATCAGCAGCAGTCCGGCGACGGGCGCGACGAAGGACAGGCCGTTGAGGAGGAACGCCCAGCCGCTGCCCACGGCGGTGATCAGCACGCCGGCGACGGCGGGGCCGACCAGCCGGGCGGACTGGAAGTTGGCGGAGTTGAGGCTGACGGCGTTGCGCAGGTCGGCGGGGCCGACCATTTCCACGACGAAGGCCTGGCGGGCGGGGTTGTCGACCACGGTCACGAGGCCGAGCGCGAACGCGGTGACGTAGACGTGCCAGACCTGCACATGCCCGGAGAGGGTGAGGGCGGCGAGCGCGAGGCCGGTGACGCCCATGGCGCTCTGGGTCAGGACGAGCAGCCTGCGCTTGGGGTAGCGGTCGGCGATGACGCCGCCGTAGAGCCCGAGGAACAGCATGGGCAGGAACTGCAGGGCCGTGGTGATGCCGACGGCGGCGGACGAGCCGGTGAGGCTGAGGACCAGCCAGTCCTGGGCGATGCGCTGCATCCAGGTGCCGGTGTTGGAGACGACCTGGCCGGTGGCGAAGAGGCGGTAGTTGCGGATTCTGAGGGAGCTGAAGGTGCCGCCCTTGCGCCCGGGGCCCGTCTCCGGGCCGGGCTTGTTCAGGGCGGCGCTGCGTATGGCGTCGTCGTGGCTGTTAGGTGCGGGTGCGGAGTCTGCTCCGTGTCCCGTACTCAAAGTGGGTTCGCCTCCTCCTGGCGCGTCTTACAAGTGCGCGAGCTTCTCGAGGACGGGCGCGGCGGCCCGCAGCGTCGCCCATTCGTCCTCGTCGAGCCGCCCCACGAGCTCGGTGAGCCAGACGTTCCGCTTGCGGCGGCTCTCTTCGAGCATGGCCTCGGCCCGCTCGGTCTGGGTGACCACCTTCTGGCGGCGGTCCTCGGGGTGCGGCTCCAGCCGGACCAGGCCCTTGGCTTCGAGCAGGGCGACGATGCGGGTCATCGACGGGGGCTGCACGTGCTCCTTGCGGGCGAGCTCGCCCGGGGTGGCGCTGCCACAGCCGGCGAGCGTGCCCAGCACCGACATCTCCGTGGGGCTGAGCGATTCGTCGACCCGCTGGTGCTTGAGCCGACGCGACAGGCGCATGACACCGGAGCGCAAGGAGTTCACTGCTGCGGTATCGACTTGGGGGTCCCGGTCCGACATGTTCTTTAGCTTAACTCATTACCCGGGCTAAATAAAGCGGGTTTAGCGGGGCGGCCGGTGACACCGGTCGCGGCATCGGAAGCGGGGCCGGGAGCGCGGCCATTCCCCTCGTCCACCGTGTGTGCGCCGGGGCAAAACGTATGATCACCGGACTATTGCGGCGGATCATCGGGGGAACGCCATGAGTACGGGTACGAACACGAACATGCACGCGGCTGCCGCGGCAGCCGCGGCGGCTGCAGGTACGAACACGACCGCAGACCCGGTCGCGGTTGCAGAAGCCGCCGCGCCGCCGGCCACCGCCTCCTTCGCCGACTGGGTGCGGCACTTCGCCGACGAAGCCGAGCGGCGACGGCAGGCCGGCGATCCGGACTGGACCCAGGACGTCCGCCTGCCCCGCGCCGTCCGCATCAGCCTCCAGCGCTTCCAGGTCGGCGAGAGCGGCGACGGCGCGAACCTGATCGGCAAGGCCGATCGCGCGGGCGACCCGGACTACGCCGCCGCGGTCCGCTTCTTCGTCGCCGAGGAGCAGAACCACGCGCGCCTGCTCGCCCGGCTGCTCGCCGCCGACGGCGCGCCGCTCCTCGACGGCCACTGGAGCGACGCGATCTTCGTACGGGTCCGGCGGCTGTTCGGACTGCGTCTGGAGCTGATGGTCCTCACCATCGCCGAGCTCGTCGCCGTCCCCTACTACCGGGCGGTCCGCGACGGCGTCGGGCAGGCGCTGCCGTCGGAGGTCGCGGCCCGCATCCTGGCCGACGAACAGCGCCACATCCCCTTTCACTGCCTGCGCCTGCGCCAGTCGGTGGGCACCTTGCCCGGGCCCCTACGCCGCCCCGCGATGGCCGGCTGGCGGGTGCTGCTCTGCGCCGCCGCCGTCTTCGTCGCGGTGGACCACGGGGCGGCGCTGCGCCGGCTCGGGGTCCGGCGGGGGCGCTTCGTCGCCCAGGTGACCGGCCTGGCGGGCGGCGTCGTGGCGGACGTCCTCGGCCGCCCCGGGGAGTGAGGTCTGCCGCCCGTCATGTCCGGCGGCTGACAAAAGTCATGGTCAGCCGTGGATCATCGGCACTGCCGCAGCCACCGGGCCGGCCGCGAAGGTGGGAGTACACCCCGGAAGCCGCACGGCCTCCGGGGCACTCACCACGAACCGGGGGCCTCCGATCATGAGCAACACGACCTTCACCACACCGACGACGACCGCCGCATCGACAGTGACCGCCGCCGGCACCCCGGCCGTCCCGCGGGGGCGGGCGCTCTGGGAGAGCTTCGCGCCGCTGGTGGTGGACGCCGTCCTGCCGATGGCCGCGTACTACGCGCTCAGCAAGGGCTTCGGCATGGGCACGGTCGCGGCTCTGGGCTGGAGCAGCGCGCTGCCCGCCGCCCGGACGGTCTGGGGCCTGGTCAAGGACCGCCGGCTCAACGCGCTCGCGGCGCTCATCCTCGTCGTCAACCTCGTGGGGCTGCTGCTCACCACCGTCAGCGGGGACGCCCGGCTGATGCTGGCCAAGGACAGCGCCGTGAGCAGCGTCATCGGTCTCGTCGTGATGGTTTCCGCGTTCACCGCGCGCCCGCTGATGACCACCGGCCTCAAGCCGTGGGTGGTCAAGGGCGACCCCGTGCGGCTGGCCGCCTGGGACCGGCTGGCGGCCCGCGACGCGCGGTTCCGGCGCTCGGAGCGGACGTTCTCCCTGGTGTGGGGGTTCGCGCTGCTGGCCGAGTGCGTCGCCCGGGTCGTGGGCGCGTACACCCTGCCGGTCGACACGATGGTGTGGCTGGGGAACGTGATCCTGGGCGTCGCGATCGTCGGCGCGATGGTCGTCGCCGGCGGTCTGGCCGCCGACCCGATGGAGAAGATGGTCGACGCGGAGATCGCGGGGACGACCGCTCCCACCGCTTAGCTGGCTAGGCTGGAAGGGCGGCCCAGTGAACCCAGTGAACGAATCCCCGGGAGGCCGTCATGACCAGGAAAGTCGCCGACTGCCGCAGGTTCCCCAGCGAGACGGACTGTTCCCTGACCATCACCGGCGAGGAGGACGAGGTCGTCCGCGCCGCCGCCGAGCACGCCGTCTCCGTGCACAAGCACCAGGACAGTCCCGCGCTGCGCGAGCAGATCCGCGAAACGCTGGAGGACGAGAAGGCCAGCGCCTGAACACCCGGCGCCCGCGCATCCGGCGGGCCCGGGCACCCGGCGGGCTGAGCACCCGGCGCCCGCGCGCCGCCCTCACGCCGGGAAGCGACGGTCCACCCAGCGCCACGCCAGCTCCAGCACCCCGGCCGCCGTCGCCGCGATGGCGACGGCGGCCCAGGGCATGGTCGTACCCACGAGCTTCAGCGCGAAGAAGTGCTGCAGCCAGGGCGTGACGAGCACGACGAGGAAGCCCGCGGCCATGGCCAGGACGAGGCCGATCCGCCACCACGTGTACGGGCGCGCGATGATCGCGAGCACCCACAGGGAGATCAGGAACAGCGTCAGGGTCGCCGCGCTGGTCTCCGCGTCCAGGGCGCCCGGGCCCGCGTAGTGGTGCCGGGCCAGCAGGTACGCGGCGAAGGTCGCGAGCCCCGCGACGGCCCCGGCGGGAATGGCGTAGCGCATCACCCGGCGTACGAAGTGCGGTTTGGCGCGCTCCTTGTTCGGCGCGAGGGCCAGGAAGAAGGCGGGCACGCCGATGGTGAGCGTGGACAGCAGCGTCAGGTGGCGCGGCAGGAACGGGTACGGCACCTGCCAGCAGACCACGAGGATCGCGAGCAGCACCGAGTAGACGGTCTTGGTGAGGAAGAGCGTCGCCACGCGCGTGATGTTGCCGATGACGCGGCGGCCCTCCGCCACCACCGACGGCAGCGTGGCGAAGCTGTTGTTCAGCAGCACGATCTGGGCGACGGCCCGGGTGGCCTCGGAGCCCGAGCCCATGGACACGCCGATGTCGGCGTCCTTCAGCGCGAGGACGTCGTTGACGCCGTCGCCCGTCATGGCGACGGTGTGCCCGCGGGACTGCAGGGCGCCGACCATGTCCCGCTTCTGCTGCGGGGTGACGCGCCCGAAGACCGCGCCCTCGTCCAGGGCGGCGCCCATCTCCTCCTGCCCGGCGGGCAGCCGCCGCGCGTCGACCGGGCTCTTGGCGCCGGTCAGGCCCAGCTTGGCGGCGACGGCGCCGACGGAGACGGCGTTGTCGCCCGAGATGACCTTGGCGGAGACGTTCTGCTCGGCGAAGTAGCGCAGGGTGTCGCCCGCGTCCGGACGCAGCCGCTGCTCCAGGACGACCAGGCCCGTGGGCCGGGCGCCGTCGGTGACGCGCGGGTCGTCCAGCCCGCGCGCGGCGCGGGCGAGCAGCAGGACCCGCAGCCCCTGCGTGTTGAGCTCCTCGACCTGGGCGAGCGCCGGGTCGCCGGGGGACAGCAGCACGTCGGGCGCGCCGAGCAGCCAGGTGCCGCCGTCGCCGTCGGGGGCGCTCAGCTCGGCGCCGCTGTACTTCCGGGCGGAGGAGAAGGGCAGCGACTCGGTGCAGCGCCAGCGCTCCGGCGCCGGATAGGCGTTGACGATCGCCCGGAGGCTGGCGTTGGGCCGGGGATCGGCCTCGCCGAGGGCGCCGAGCACTTGGCGCACGTACGCCTCGTCCGCTCGGCCGTCGCCCTTGCCGTCGCTCCTGCCGTCGCCGTCCAGCAGCCGCAGCTCGCTGACGTCCATGCCGCCCTCGGTGAGGGTGCCCGTCTTGTCCAGGCAGACGACGTCGACGCGGGCCAGGCCCTCGATCGCGGGCAGCTCCTGCACCAGGCACTGCTTGCGCCCCAGCCGCACCACGCCGATCGCGAAGGCCACGGAGGTGAGCAGCACCAGCCCCTCGGGGACCATGGGCACGATCCCCGCGACCATCCGCCGGACCGCTTCCTTCCAGTCGCGGTCCTGGACGATCCACTGGCTGACGATCAGGCCGGCGGCCGTCGGGATCATCATCCACGTCACGTACTTGAGGATCCGGCTGATGCCGGTGCGCAGCTCGGAGTGGACGAGCGTGAAGCGGGACGCCTCCTCGGCGAGCTGGGCCGCGTACGCCTCGCGGCCGACCTTGGTGGCGGTGAAGGCGCCGCCGCCCGCCACGACGAAGGACCCGGACATGACGGGGTCCCCGGGGCGCTTCAGTACGGGGTCGGCCTCACCGGTCAGCAGCGACTCGTCGATCTCCAGCCCGTCGGCCTCCAGGACCCGGCCGTCCACGACGCACTTGTCGCCCGGGCCCAGCTCGATCACGTCGTCCAGGACGATCTCCCCGGTGGGGAGCGCGCAGGGCGCGCCGTCGCGGCGCACGGTCGGCCGGGCCTCGCCGATGACGGCGAGCGCGTCGAGGGTCTTCTTGGCCCGCAGCTCCTGGACGATGCCGATCGCGGTGTTGGCGACGATGACGAAGCCGAAGAGGCCGTCCTGGATAGGGCCCACGACCAGGATGATCAGGAAGAGGACGCCGATGATGGCGTTGAACCGGGTGAAGACGTTGCCCCGGACGATGTCCGCGGTGGAGCGCGAGGAGCGGACGGGTACGTCGTTGACCTCTCCCCGGGCCACCCGCTCGGCGACCTCGGACCCGCTCAGGCCCGGGTGCGGCGCCGGCAGGTGCTCCTCGGTCGCGGTCTGCGCCGGATCGCTCATGAGTCCGACGGTACGGGGACGCCGGGCGCCGTGCCTTTCGAACGGCGGGCTCACGGCTGCGGCCCGTCCGGGAAGGCGAGCCTTCTCGGACAGGCCCCCGGACTAGGGGGCCGTGCTTCCCGCCGTTTCGCGGCGCTCCGCGGCCCGGCGGATCGCCGCGTCGCGCTTGCGGACGTACCAGACGCCGATCAGGCCGAGCCCGCCGCCGGCCAGGCACGTCCACACCCACCACAGGTGACCGTGGTCCCGGAACCAGCCGTAGAAGGGGATCTGGACGAGGAAGAGGACGAACCAGATGACGGTGCCGCCGGTGATGGTGGCGACGACGTTGCCCTCCAGAGGCTCCGGCGCTTCGTGCCTGGGTGTCCACTTCGTCATGGGCGCAAGCGTAGTGCGTACGCGGTCCGCGGGGCTCCGGGGCCCGGTGCGTGCCCCGCCGGCGGCGGACGTCCCCGTGCGGGCCCCTTGGCCCATAAGGGTCTACGCGCGGAGATAGCAATCCCGCGCTTGTTTATTCATACTGAATCGAACGGGAAATGACTGGCTGGTTTTGTTTGATCATACAGTTCATGATCCCTTCGTGTGTCGCGTGTCCCCCGCCGCCTACGTCCCCCCTGTAGGCCCATCCGACTGAGGTCTCGTATGCCCACCTCGGCCACTTCCCCGGTCGACGCCCAGCAGCCGCCCCCGCCGTCCCAGCCCAAGGGCGCCCTCGACCGGTACTTCCGGATCACCGAGCGCGGCTCCTCCGTCTCCCGGGAGCTCCGCGGCGGCCTGGCCACCTTCTTTGCGATGGCCTACATCGTCGTGCTGAACCCGATCATCCTCGGGGCCGGCCAGGACAAGTTCGGTCACCAGCTGGACAACGCCCAGCTGGTCACGGCCACCGCCCTGATGGCCGGGCTCAGCACCGTCCTCATGGGTGTCATCGGCAACGTGCCGATCGCCTGCGCCGCCGGCCTCGGCATCAACGCCGTCGTCTCGCTCCAGCTCGCCCCCAAGATGAGCTGGCCCGACGCGATGGGCATGGTCGTCCTGGCGGGCCTGGTGCTGATGGTGCTCGTCGCCTCCGGCCTGCGGCAGCGCGTCATGGACGCCATCCCGAACGGGCTGCGGCGCGCCATCGCCATCGGCATCGGCCTGTTCATCTCGCTGATCGGCCTGGTCGACTCCGGCTTCGTCACCCGTAACCCGGACGCCGCGCACACCACCGTGCCGCTCGGTCTCGGCCAGGGCGGCCAGCTGCAGGGCTGGCCCGTGCTGGTCTTCGTCGGCGGCCTCGCCCTGACGTTCATCCTCCTCGTACGCAAGACGCGCGGCGCGATCCTCATCGGCATCGTCGTGATGACGTTCGTGGCGATCGTCATCAACTCGCTCGCCAAGATCCCCGGCACGAGCTGGGGCCTGTCCGTCCCCCAGGTGCCGGACAAGATCGTGGGCGCGCCCGACTTCGGCCTCATCGGTGACATCAGCCTCTTCGGCGGCTTCGAGCAGGTCGGGCTGCTGACCGGCTGCCTGTTCGTCTTCACCGTGCTGCTCTCGGGCTTCTTCGACGCGATGGGCACGATCATCGGCGTCGGCGAGGAGGCCGGGCTGACCGACGAGAACGGCCAGCTGCCGAACATGGGCAAGATCCTCATGGTCGACGGCATCGCCGTCGCCGGCGGCGGCCTGGGCTCGGCCTCGGCCAACACCTGCTTCGTGGAGTCCACGGCGGGCGTCGGCGAAGGCGCCCGCACGGGCCTCGCCAACCTGATGACCGGCGGCCTCTTCCTCCTCGCCCTGGTCTTCACCCCGCTCGCCACGGTCGTCCCCTCGCAGGCCGCCACGCCCGCGCTGCTGGTCGTCGGCTTCCTGATCATGGCGTCCAACGTCAAGGAGATCGACTGGAGCGACTTCACCATCGCGGTGCCCGCGTTCCTGACGATCGTCGCGATGCCGTTCACGTACTCGATCACCAACGGCATCGGGATCGGCGTGCTCGCCTTCATCCTGCTGCGGCTCGCCGACCGCCGGGGCCGCGAGATTCCCTGGCTGCTGAACGTGGTCGGGCTCTGCTTCCTCGTCTACTTCTTCCTCGACCCGATCGAGCAGATGCTCGGCGTGAAGTAGCCCGCTCTCCCGCATCCCCTCCGCCCCCGGTGGCCGCCCTCCCGCTTCGCTCAGGGCCGCCCCCGGGGGCCTTGCGTTCCCCGGTCCCGGGAGACGGCACACTGAAGCGGTGAGTGTGGTGATCGATCTCGCGGACGTACCGCCGGACCGCGTGTCCTTCGCGGTCTCTCCGCTCGCCGAACTGGGAGCGGCCCTGCACGTCCTGGCCGAGCCGTCCCACCACCCCGGACTCCTCGACTGGGCCGCCCGGACCCGGGCCGCCCTGCCTCCCGACCTCGCCGACAGGCTCCACGAAGCGGACATCCTCTGGCGCTCCACCCGGTCGGACCTCTTCCTGCCCGGCGCGGCAACCGGTCTCGACACCCGCCTCGACGAGGAACTGGACGCCTGGGACCACCTGGACGACGATGCCTTCGTCGTCGCCGCGGTGGAGATCTCCTGCGCCACCTCCTTCGCCCGCCCCGGGCCGGCGCCGCTGCGCCGCGCCGAGGACCGCAAGCGGGCCCGGGAACTCGCCGCGGCACGCGGACTGCGGCAAGCGGCCTTCGCCGACCGGCTGCTGGAGGACCCGCAGGAGGTCCGCGCCTGGCTCCGCCGGCTCCTGGAGGACTGCGAACGGCACTTCTTCGGCGAGGTCTGGCAGCAGGTGCGCCCCCGGCTGACCGCCGACGCCCGCCACAAGAACGAACTGCTCAGGCACCGCGGCCTGGAACACGCCGTCGCCGCAGCGTCCTCCGCCATCACCCTGGACACCGCACACCACCGCCTCGTGGTCGACAAACTGCAGGACGGCCGGGTGAAAGCCACTGCCACCGGCCTCGTCCTCCTTCCCACGGCCTTCGGATGGCCGCACCTCGTCGTCCGGGACGCTCACGGCGACCGGCCGGTCCTGCAATACCCCGTGGCCCTGCCCGAACCGCCGCCGGTGCTCTCGCTGGCAACGGTCCAGCAGCGCCTGGAAGCCGTCGCCCACCCCCTGAGACTCCGCCTGTGCCGGACCCTGGCCCGGGGGCCCCACTCGACCACCGAACTCGCGGACGCCAACGGCCTCACGGCACCGGAGGTGTCCCGCCACCTCGGCGTCCTGAAGAAGGCGGGCCTCACCCGCACCCGCCGGCAAGGGCGGTACGTCTTCCACGAGCTCGACATCGAACTGGTCGGCCGGCTGGGTGCCGACCTGCTGGGGAACGCACTGCGCTAGGCGCTACCGGTACATCAGCCGGCGCAGCACCGCCTCCACCGGGCCCCGCCGCCCCCGGCGCTCGAGCGCATACGCCCCGGCCACCGTCACCAGCCACACCGCCACCCCGAACAAGGCCATCGTGGCGCTCGTCAATCGGGCGCCCATGCCCAGGCCCCAGGCGGCGAGCAGCGGGGCGAAGAGCAGCGAGTGGGCGAGATAGCTGGACAGGGAGCGCTTGCCCACGGCCGCTACGGCGGATATCGCCATCGAGGCCGGCGGTGCCACCACCGCCGTCTTCGTGCCCTCCCGCGTGCGACGCCGCGCCGCCCGCCCGTTCCACCAGTGCACGAACAGTGCGACCACCGCGACATAGCCGAGCCCCGCTCCGTACCCGGTGACCTCCCGGAGCGCCGTCAGCGCGCCGGTCTCGCTCTGCGCGTCGGCCGGCACGTCGAGCGCCCCGACGTGGGCGAGGGCCGCGGGCAGGGCGCCGAGCCAGCCGACCGCGATGCCGAGGACCGCCGTGCGGCGCAGCAGCGGCAGGTGGCGGCCGGGCTCTTCCAGGATGCGGCGGCGCGCGGCCCGGAAGCCGAGCAGGAAGATGACGTAACCCCCGCCGATCAGGGAGAAGGGTGCCGCGACGAAGGTGATGAACAGGCCGGTCGTCACCCGGGTCCCCGCGGCTGCGAACCAGCTCTCCTCGCCCGCCCCGTAGGCAGCGGCCCCCGGCTCCGCACCCGCGTCGCCCAGCGACCCCAGCTCCCCCTGGAGCAGCGCCGAGACGACCGGCTGCGCGGACACCAGGACCAGCTGCGCGGCGCCGATGGCGATCCACCACTTCAGGGCGCGGTCGCTGCGCCGGAGGAAGAGCGGGGCGAGGGCGAGGCTCAGCAGTCCGTAGTAGCCGACGATGTCGCCCGCCATGAGCAGGGTGGAGTGAGCGAGCCCGATCACTATCAGCAGGAGGCTGCGCCGGCGCAGGATCTTGACCGCCCCGCGCTCGTCACAGGCCCCGGTGGCGGTCAGGCGCAGGAAGAGCTGCATCATGCCGTAGCCGAAGAGGAAGGCGAAGAGCGGGTAGATCCGCAGGTCGAGCACCGTGATCATCGCGAACTGCACCGCGTGGTCCGGCCATCCCCCGGTGACGGGCTGCCACCCCGAGGGCCCGTACGCGGACCGCCACAAGTGGAACGCGGTGTTCGACAGCACGATGAACAGCAGCATGATCCCGCGCGCAAGGTCGGGCGCCAGCGCCCGATCGGCAGCCCGCACGCCTCCCCGGCGCGGGACTGGGGCCGGGGCTGAAACTGAGGCTGAGGCCGGGGCGCTGCGGCTCCCGTCTCCGGTGTCGACCGTCATGCTTCGACGCTAGGGAAACGGCGGGCGGCACGGCGTCCGCCTTTGGTCTACGGGCGCCTCACCTTCGGCTACGGGCGCCGCACTTTCGGCTAGGGGCGCATCATCTTCGGGCCGGGGCGCATCACCGTTCGTCCGGCCCGGCTGGTCGTAACCGTTCCGGTGCCGGATCCGTAAACCCCTGCCCAAAGGGGAGACTGGTCCTATGCGACTCTTCGCCGCTGTCCTGCCGCCCGAGGCGGCCGTCGTCGAGCTGACGGACGCCACCGCGTCCCTGCGCGGGCTGCCCGGTGCGGAGCGGCTGCGCTGGACCGAGCCGTCCGGCTGGCACTTCACGCTCGCCTTCCTCGGCGAGGTCGACCCGGCGCTGCTGCCGGAGCTCACCGAGCGGCTCGGGCGCGCCGCCCGCCGCCACCCGCCGCACGAACTGCGCTTCGCGGGCGGCGGCCGGTTCGGGGACCGGGTGCTGTGGGTCGGCGCGGAGGGCGAGCGGACGATCCTGCGCGACCTGGCGCGCTCGGCCGCGGCCGGGGCGCGCCGGGCGGGCGTCGCCGTCGACACCACGCACGACTTCCGGCCCCACCTCACGCTCGCCCGCGCCGCGGACCCGCTGAGCCCGATGAGTCTCCGGCCGTACGCCGAGAGCCTCGCCGGCTTCAGCGGCACGCCCTGGGCCGTGGAGCGGCTGGAGCTCATGCGCAGCCGTCTTCCGGCCGGCGGCGTCCCCGGGGAGAGGCCCCGCTACGAGACGGTGGCCGCCTGGGAGCTGGGCGGGTAACAGCGGGCCGCGGGCGCCGGCAGGGAGGCGTTCCCCCGGCCCCTAGCGCCGGGCCACTCCTCCTCGCCCGTTACGCTCGATGCGTGGACCCGAAGACCAGAAACCGCATCATGACCGCCGCGCTCGCCGCGATGCTCGTCGTCGTCGCCGTGGTGGCAGCGGTGAAGTGACGCCGTAAGCGGGCCGTGCGGAGGGGGCGGAGGGGGGCTCCCCAAGAAGCCCTGAGGAGCTCCTCAGGAGCCCCCCGAGGCACGGGTCTACCAGGCGAACGCTTCCGGCGACGGCCCCGGGCCCGGGAAGATCTCGTCCAGCTGGGCGAGCAGCTCACCGGACAGCTCCAGCTCGGCCGCGCGCAGCGCGGACGCGAGCTGGTCGGCCGTGCGCGGGCCGACGATCGGGCCGGTCACGCCCGGGCGGGTCAGCAGCCAGGCCAGGGCCACTTCGCCGGGCGCCAGGCCGTGCTTGTCGAGCAGGTTCTCGTAGGCCTGCACCTGCTCGCGGACCTTGGTGTTCGCGAGGGCGTCGGCGGAGCGGCCGGACGCGGCGCGGGCGCTGCCGCCCTCCTTCTCCTTGCGGATGACGCCGCCGAGCAGCCCGCCGTGCAGCGGCGACCAGGGGATGACCCCGAGCCCGTACGCCTGCGCGGCCGGGATGACCTCCATCTCGGCGCGCCGCTCGGCGAGGTTGTACAGGCACTGCTCGCTGACCAGGCCGAGCGTGCCGCGGCGCCGCGCGGTCTCGTTGGCCTGGGCGATGTGCCAGCCCGCGTGGTTGGAGGATCCCGCGTAGACGACCTTGCCCTGCTGGACGAGGACGTCGACCGCCTGCCAGATCTCCTCCCACGGCGTGGCCCGGTCGACGTGGTGGAACTGGTAGAGGTCGATGTGGTCCGTCTGCAGCCTCTTCAGGCTGCCTTCGACGGCGCGGCGGATGTTCACGGCGGAGAGGCGGTCGTGGTTCGGCCAGTCGGCACCGTCCGGGCCCATGTTGCCGAACACCTTGGTGCCGATGACGACCTTCTCGCGGCGGCCGCCGCCCTTGGCGAACCAGGTCCCGATAATCTCCTCGGTGCGGCCCTTGTTCTCGCCCCAGCCGTAGACGTTGGCGGTGTCGAAGAAGTTGATGCCCGCGTCGAGCGCGGCGTCCATGATGGCGTGGCTGTCGGCCTCGTCCGTCTGGGGGCCGAAGTTCATCGTCCCGAGGACGATCCTGCTGACCTTGAGCCCCGTGCGTCCGAGCTGCGTGTACTCCATAGCGGACCAGCCAACGCCCTGGAGTGCGCTCCAATCAAGAGGGCGGGCACCGGCGGCGCGTCGCGCCGGAGGCCGGACTCCGGCGTTCGGAGCCCGGTGTTCGGAGCCCGGTCTTCGGAGTCCGGCGTTCGGCGCGTGGGTGCGTGCGTGTGTTCAGTCGTCCGCCGGGCGGTACGGCGCGCCCACGTCCCACGCCTGGTGCATCGCGTCGGCGAAGGCGGCGGCCAGCAGGTGCTCGCCGGCCGCGTTGGGGTGCGTGCCGTCGTAGGTGTCGCGGTCGATGTCCCAGCCCTCGGGGCGGGAGGCGAGGAGCAGCGGCGAGCCGGGCGTGTCCAGCTCGGCGACGGCCTTGCCGAGCAGCTCGTTGAAGCGCTCGCACTCGGCGGCGAACGGCGGATCGCCCAGGGCGCGGACGTTGCGGATGACGGGCAGCAGCACCGCCCGGATCCGCGGGTTGGCCTCCCGCGCCGCGGCGACGAAGCGGTGCACGTTCTCGGCCGTCTGCGCGGCGTTGGTGTAGAACCCCAGGTCGATGAGGCCGAGGGAGACGAGCAGGGTGTCGGCGCGGCCGGCCCGTACGGCGTCGCCGACGAGCGGGGCCATGTGCAGCCAGCCTTCGCCCCAGCCGGCGAGGTGCGCCCGGGCGCGCTCGGGGAAGCCTGGCGCACCGTAGGCGTGGGAGACGGGCGCCCCTTCGGCCGGGTCGTACAGCTCGCGGCGCGGGCCGACGATCTTGTACGGGCCGCCGTGGGTCGCGTTGAGGTGCTGCCACATGCGGTAGCGCCATGTGTGGTCACCGGCGCTACCGATGGTCATCGAGTCGCCGACGAACATGATCCGCATAGGTACATCATCGCGGATGGTGGGGCCGGTGGGGCACGTGAGGTGTGCCCGGCCGGACGGCGTTTGTCCGCGCCTGCTCCGCGCCTGCTCCGCGCCTGCTCCGCGCCTGCTCCGCGCCTGCTCCGCGCCTGCTCCGCGCCTGCTCCGCGCCTGC
>NZ_JBPQTS010000164.1:0-16156 GCF_051386455.1 Streptomyces sp. URMC 124 | reverse complement strand
CATCGCCACCACCTGGGCCTACACCGTCCAGGAAGCCCGCGGCTTCGGCATCGGCTGGGCCTACGGCCTCGGCCTCGTGTAGTCGCGGGGGTAGGCCGGGGGTGGAGGCGGTGGAGATGGCGCGGCAGCAGCGCGGCGCCAGGGCGGCAGGTTCTGGGTGCCGGGTGGCGCCGAAGGCATGGGGGGCGCTGTTGGAGGAAGGGGCTGGCCGGCAGGGATGATGCGGGTCGGGGTGATCGGGTCGGGCATGCTCACCACTCGTCCCGGGCGAGGAGCGCCAGGGCGCAGGCTGCGATGAAGGCCCCGACGGACAGGGCGTGCAGGATCGGCTTCTCCTTGGCGCTGCCGTGGGTCAGCAGGGGGCACAGGAGACCGAAGGCGATCAGGGTCAGAAGCATCAGGCGGCCTTACTGGGCGATGAGGGCGACGAGGGCAACAGCCGCCATGAGGATGAGGGCGGATAGGCCCAGGAGGCTCTGGACGTGGCGGCGCAGCGCGACGACGGCCAGGAGGGCGAGGCCGAGTTCGAGAGGCCAAAGGCAGTCGAGGGCGGTCATGCGTAGCCGCCTCCGCCTTGGCCGACCCCTTCATCCTCCGTGTCGAGGGCGAGTTGCTCGGCGGCTGATCCCTGCGGCGGCTTGGCGGCGTCGTCGAGTGCACGGTCAAAGGCGCGCCGGACGGAGTCCCATTGGCGCCTCGTGTTCTCCAGGCCAAGGGTGTTCATGATCAGCGGTACGGTCTGCGCCTTCTCAGTGAAGCCGAGGCTGACGAGCCTGCGGGCTGCTTCGGCCACTGAGTCCGGCGGGCTTGTCCGCCTGTCCGCGCTGGTCAGCGGTACCGGCCCTGAGCCGGGGGGCGGCGCCTTGGGAGAAGTCCGGACTTTGTCCGGACGCTCCACGGTCGTGACGGGCGGCTGGTGACCGAGGACGAGGGCGACCTCCATCGCGGAGATGCTGATGTCGTACGCCTTGAGCTGGGCGGCGATTTCGGCGGGCGTGGCGCCGGGCAGGGCGGAGCTTGCGAACTGGATGAGCTCGACTGGGTCCATGCCGGCGAAGTGCTGGCGGAGCTTCTGCGTTGCGTCGTGCCGCGATGGGGGCGCCGCGGGCGATGCATCCTCGTGGCTGTGCTCAATGTGCTGGCGCGCCTGTGCTTGGACCGACGTTGCAGCGCGGTACGGGGCCAGGATCCAGGACCATCCGCCGAGTGCTGCTGGGCGGAACGGGCGCTCGCCGCGCTGGGCGCGTTGGGTTGCCCGGGGGCCGGCCCAGGAGAGCTCGGAGACTGCGAGGAGCCCGACGCTGGGGGCGGAGAAGGCCAGGGAGGCGATGGTGCCGCCGTCGATGAGGTCGGCGTGCTTGACGTTGAGGGCGACGGAGACGGCGGCCATGATGACGGCCGTGAGGCGGGCCCCGAAGGCCGAGCGGCCTTCGGCGGAGGCCTCGGAGGCGAGGTGCAGGGCGAGGTAGGCGATGCCGTCGAAGGCGGCCACTGAGACGAAGGCGATGAGTCCGGGGGTGCCGTAGTGGCTGGTGACGGCGTACAGAGACCATCCGGTGGTCGCGATGGCGGCGCATGAGACGACGAGCATGGCGTTGCGCCGGGCTTTGGGCTTCACGAGCTGCTCCTGGGCGGAGGAGAGGCCGGGCCCGCGGGGGATGTGGCGGGCCCGGCCGGTCTGGGTGGGTCAGCGGCGGTCGCGGTGCTCGCTGGCGGTGCGCTCGGCTTCGCCCTGCTCGTAGTCCCTGCGGCAGGCGTCGACGGTGGCGGGCTGGTCGACAACCGGGTGACCGGGGTGCTCCGTGGGCTGAGGGAGCTGCGGGTGGGTACAGTCCATGACGGACCTGCCTCTTCGTGATGGTTGTGGGTAGGTCTGGCCCCGGCCACACGGCGTTGCGAGCGCCGGCCGGGGCCGTTCTTCATCGGTAGCGCGGGGCTACTTCCATGGAGTGTATGGGACCCATACACTCTTGGGAAGCGACCCGCCCAAAATTGGGAAGGGCTCGGGTGTGAGTGACGAGGAGGTGCGGCGAGTGTCCGAGGCTCTCGACGAGGTCGAGCGGATCGCCGACCCGGAGGCGCGCGTCCAGGCCATGAGCAAGGTCATGGCCGATCAGGTCAAGCGCAACGTCCGCTGGAAGGACGAGCGGAGCCAGATGGTCTTCAGCCTCAGGGCTGACGGCGTCTCTCTTCGGAAGATCGCGGCACGCGTCGGCACTTCATTGGGCACCGTCCAGGACATCCTGCGCGGGCACTCCGGGTCATGGAAGGACAGGCCGAAGAAAAATGACGAGAGTGAGCCCGGTGGGGGGATCGGCTGACGTGGCTACCGGAGAGGTGGAGCGGGAGCCGGTCTACTGGTCCTGCAACTCCTGCGGCGAGGAAGTGTTTGACGAGCACGCGACGTGCTGCGACGACGGCGAGAACGAGCCCTCTTACAACGACTAGCCCAGCGCGCGCCGCGACCTCGCCGGGTGCGCCGACGGGGGGCTTGGCGGCGCGCGCGGGCAGGCACGCCGGACCGCCGTGTCTTGACGCTGCGTGGACGGCGTCTATCGGCGATCGTCGAGCGCAGGCCGTCTTCCTCCATGCAGCTCGCCAGCAGCCCGCGGGCTGGTCGGCAGGGGGCGGCTGGATCGTTACGGCTAGTTGATGGCTGCTCTAGCTGGAGTGATCTTGGTGGTGCATGATGGCGCTTGATTGATCATGCCGACCGAGGGGGGTCTCTTGAGAATCTCGCTTAGAACCCGAATACCGATTGTGGGGGCACTTGCCGCGCTGGCAGCTTCCGCCCTGACAGTGTCGGCGGTTGCCGATGCGCCGAAACCGAGGGTGGACACCTACGTCGTCCCTGTCGGTGAGGAAGGGCCGTCTCTGCAGGAGATCGTTCGCGGGCCGGGGCGGGAGCGCCTGGAAGCTTCCAGCAGGAACCTGACGACTACCCCGTTGGAGCTGATGGGTCCCGCAGCCTCGCTTGGAGTGAAGGCTAAGCGTCCGTCATTGAGCGCTAGCCGTACGGCCGCTCCGCCGAAGGGGCTCGCTGCCGGGAGGGGTGCAACATATCCGGAGCCAGCGCGGGCGATGACGCTTGACGAATGTAAGCGTTACCTTGTTGGCGAGCAGGTGTACTTCAAGTCAAGGTTTGCCGTCTGTTCTGGTGTTCAGTTTCGGCAAATCTGGGCTGATTCCAAAGGGGTCGGCGAGACAAGCTTCCAGCTTTACCTTCGGGCCACCGTCCCCAAATATGATCGCGTTGTTCATTTCGAGTACGATTTCGTAGATATAAACAAGTCCGGCAGGACACCTCCGACAGCGGATTTGCTGTACCATATCAATTCGCAAATGCCGCTGATAAGTCCGAAGACGGCTGTTGCCACTTACGGCGGCGCTGTGCCTCCCTTCCTGAGCTGGGATCAGCTCAAGGGAATGAAGCCTAATGCCCACTTCCTGCACACTGTGACTGTGGCACCAGGTCAGGGAATGGCGGGTAGCACGGATCTTGTATTCGGGGCGTATCAGCCCGACATAACCCTTACGGCCCCGCCGGGGTGGCAAGGAACTAACCAGCATGCGAAGCCCTTTGTTATGGCTCCTCGGTGGGATGCTGCCTCTTACCTGCGGACGACGGAGGGTAGCGCAACCTTCTCGTTCATGCCCACCCTCGGCTACAGTAACGCGGATGATGCTCCCGAAAAGGGTGTAGCCGAACACATCCTGCTCGCTTACACGAATCCGAGCGCTACCTATCCCAAGTCCCCACAGCTTAAGGACATCCCCGGCCGCGAGCCAAAGAACCCACTCCATCGCCTTCAAAACGACCCGAACGGCAAGCGGCATGACAGAAGCAACGCGCTCGCCGTCCAGGCCTGTAAGGCTCGCTGGGGCGATGGCTACACCCAAGGTGGCACCAAGGACTGTGACGAGTTTCCTTTCGCATCCACCTATGAAGGGGCATCGCAGTACGAGTGGGATCCTCACACCTCAATCAAGAACAACTTCTCGGCCATGCCTGTCGACAGCAAGCAGAACAGGGACGCCGGAACCATCTTGAATGGGTTTTATGCAAAAAATAGAATCCTTGACGGCGTTGATGATGGCTTCCTTGTCAGTGTAAGCCACAACCCCGACATAGATGCAGATACCTGGGTGAACCGGAATAGTGGAAAATGCCTGGAGATTGAGAACTCCAGCAAGAGTAATGGGGCTCGTGCGCAGCAGTGGGATTGCTCCCGACAGCCTGGATCGAAATGGATGGTGACCTCCAGCGACGGGGTCTATGTAAACATCATCAACGTAAACAGCGGCAAGTGCCTCGAAGTTGCGGACTCGCGCCGGGATGACGGAGCGCCAGTTCAGCAATGGACGTGCGCGGGAAACGATACCCAGAAGTGGAACAAGCTGTTCGTTCAGAGTGACCCGAACACCCGGGTGTTCAGAAATGCCAATAGCGGAAAGGTGCTGGAGATAGACGGCTCCAGTAAAGACAACGGAGCTCGGGCGCAGCAATGGGAGAATAAGGGTCAGCCTGGCTCCTACTGGACTGAGAGCTGGCCGGGCAGTTAATCGAGCATGCAGTTGAGGTACAGAGGAGGCTGGAAGGCATGGGAAGTCTGCTTCGAAGGCAGGAGATAGCTGCACGTGTGTCGTACTACAAATTCTGCCTTCAAGAATCAGACGACCACCTCATACCGACTCTGTACCCCGACGAGACCGAGCACGGCGTGTTCCTCAGCACCTTTCCAATGCGGGTCGACTTTGAAAGCGCCGGCCGCAGTCACACAGCCGCCTTGGAGGTGGAGGTCTGGGATTCCCTCCCCGACGATGACCCTCGCGAGTGGGACGAGGTGGCTGAGACATCGATCGAAACAGCCAGCGGGGAGCTCTCACTGTGGGGCATAGGACGAGCGGAAGGCGTCACGCTGGGCGCAGCCGGTACATGGCGGCTTCGTGCCGCGGCGGCAGGCCGTGAGGCGGTCCGTCGTGAGACCCAAGATCAAGGGTTCGCCCACGGGACTGAGCGCTGGCTCCTCCAGTTCTGGCCTGAAGAGCCCTGATCCTGTAAGGCCCGCGGTCCCTCCAGAGGGGGCCGTCGGCCTGCTCAGGCAGAGCCAGCTGGTCTTAACTGGCCCCGGCCGCGCGACCGTGCAAGTGCAGCCCCCGCCTCGACTCATCGAGGCGGGGGCCTTTGCGTAGCGTGACCCGCGCGGCCGTTGGGTCGTTGCTGCGTTGTGGAGGATATGGATCTGTGGGCGCTGATCGAGGCCCAGGGCGAGCGGCAGCCGTTGATGACGCCGGGCGAGCTGCGGGCCGTTGTGGAGCTACTCCGAGGCTGGGGCGCCGGGGGCCGCGTCGGAGCTGATGTGGCGGCCGAGTTGGTGGCCCGGTTCGGTCGACGGCTTCCGTCTGAGGGTTGATCTTGAGCGGGGTGAACCCCACTCTTCGCAGAAATGCGAATTGCTAGGGCGGTACGGACTGAAGCTCCTACGGTGACGGGTGGCCGAAGAGGTGCCCAGACCGGAAGGAGGGGCAATGCCCCGCTCATCGGACGAGTTGGACGAGGCCAAGCGGCTTGTAAGGCAATGGGTGAATCAAGCACGTTCCGACGCGCGCGAGCGTGGCGAGCCTGTGCCAAGCCCGTACTCGGGGCTCTCGGACAGGAGGCGCGCGATCTTGTTCCGGGAGGCGAACTACTGGGTCGCTCTCGCCTCCGGGTGGCACCTGGAAGCGTGCGTACCGCCTCGTCCGTCAGTGGAGAACATTCGGGCCATGCGGGCCCATCTCGCCGAGTGCTGCGAGCGGTTGCACGGGAGGATCGATGCTCGCGGCACCATGCTGCCCGACGGAATCCGCGAGCAGCTTGCAGTGATCGAGCAGCGCGTAGCAATGGCGCTTGATCTGGTGGAGCGGGCAGGCCAGGCATGGGGCCGGGAGGCTGATGCGGCGTGGCTGGAGCTGATGCGGTGGTCCAACAGGCTTGATCTCGACCTTGATCACGGATTCGGATTGCGGCCTCGTGCGTCGCAGACCTGGGTACCCGACGGGTGGCGGTCTTACGGCAACGGCTGTCTGTGACGGGCGGGGCCTGCCTGTTTCACGTGCCGGCTCCTGCCTGCGGGGGTCCGCAGCGCGCAGGCCACTGGACCGCTACGGTGGCGACGTGGCCCTTGAGGGCTCCGGGGGCGAGGTCCACCAGCGGAGTCTGGCCGTGTAGAGGGGCGGTTACCTGAAGGTCCCTCCTGCACCGAAGCCGCGCCCGTTCGCATCCCAGTGGAGGCGATGGCCCGCCCAGGGTAGGCGGGCCCTCCGGGTGTCTAAAAGGGGGGCCAATAGTCCACCTCAGTGGTGGGTGCGGGCCGGTCGTCCGGGAACGGCGGCTCGCTGGACCACTGCCGGCCTGCTGGCTCGTTGCCCGCGGGGACGTGGTCGTCGTAGTAGCCCTCCGGGGGCTGCGGATCGTGGTCGTCGTCGCAGGCCGGATACGAGTCGTCCTCATCCCTGGCGGGCGGCAAGGATGGGGTCGAGCCGTCGGCGAGGGTCACTTCGATGGGGCAGTCGCAGGCGCCGATGTAGGTGGCGCTGCAGTTCGGACAGCAGGTGCAGTACGGGGAACCTCCGCACGCGCAGCAGTGATCGGGGGTGGTCCAGCCGTTGCCGCCGCAGTCGACGCAGTCGCCGTTGCCGGCACAGGTTTCGCAGTCGTCGATCTGGTCGCAGAGGCCAGACGGGCACGCCTCGTCGGGCTCGATGTCCAGGATCTCGGGCTGGTTGGTCATTGTTCTCCTCGGGTGTGTGGCGTGATGGAGGCGCGGCGTACGTGGCTCAGGCCGTCGGTGAGACCGGACGGGTCTTGGAGGGTGTAGCGGGTTTCGCCGGAGAGGGTTTGAAGGGTGCCGCAGTTTCCGCACAGGCAGGGCATCGCGATGTGCAGGCCGTGGCAGTCGGCGTGGCTGCCGTGGTAGATCACGAGGGTGCCGGGTGGGATGGGGGCGTCGTCCATGCCGGGCCGGTCAGAGGCTGGCGTTGGCGGCAGCGTGGTCGTCGGCGAGTTGCTGGAGGGCGGCGGCCGATCGGGCGGTCGGGTAGCCGAGGGGGACTGGTGTTCCGTTGTGCCAGGCGCGGAGCGTCCAGAGGTTGCCGTCGTGGTCGACCGTGTAGGTGTACGAGCCGTCGGCGGCCCTGGCGTGGTAGGTGCGGGCGGGCCAGTTGGCCTTGCGCCAGGTGAGGTGGGGCCAGGAGAGACGCATGAGGGCTCCTCGGTGGGGTGTGCGGGGCCGGCGGTGGACGGCCGCCGGGCGGGGTGGTTCAGCAGCAGGCGGTAGACCGGGTGATGGAGGTGCGGCGGACGCACTGCGGGCCGGGCTTCTCGCCCCACGGGTCGACGAGCACGTAGCGAGTGTCGCTGGGGCTGATCCGGAAGCGGAGGCGGCAGACCTCGCAGGGGAACGGGTGAGCGAGGTAGAGACCGTGGGCACTGCGGATGCTGCCGTGGTAGCGGACGAGGTCGCCGGGCTCGATCAGGTCGAGGCTGCGGAAGAGGGTGTCGTGGGCCATGAAGTCCTCCGGGATTGGCGATAGGCCCGGCGGCCGAGGGCCGCCGGGCAGAGCGGGTCAAGTGCGCTGGGCCAGCTGGGCGTTCTCGCGGGTGGGGTGGACAGCCGCGGCCTTGTCGGTGCTGTCCGCGTCGGCCTGGACGTGCTGCTGCTCAACCTCGGCGGCGAGGACGTCGAGCTGCTTCTCGACAGCGGCCGGCGCGACGGCCGCGGCCTGGTCGTCCCAGTGGTGCAGAAGTGCCATGACGTCGGGGAGGTACAGGGCGGGGCGCATCCCGAGGGCGGGGCACATCACGTGGACCTCGTGCTCTCCGTACCGAATGTGGGTGGCGACGGCCTCACGGACGCGGGCGACGGCGTCAGCGGTGGTGTGGCCGCTATAGACGAGGGCGTGCAGGTCGTCGCGGGTGAGGGTCGCCTCGGGGCTACCTTCGGTGACACGGATGCGCAGGGCGCCCGCCCAGGGCATCTCGCGGACGACCTGACGGACAGCGACGACGGCGAGTGGGTAGGCGTTCGCCCCACGGGAGTCGGCGAGCTGCTGGCGACGCTCGGCGCGCTCCTCGGCGGCCTGGGCGGCGTCGCTGCTCAACGGGCGTCGAATCCACGTCCATGGGTCGACCAGCGCGCCGGGGACCGTCGCTGACTCGACGGCCGGGGCCGTGGGCTGCTGGTGCAGCTCGTCGACGACGCACTGCTCGGTGGGGTACGCCTCGGCGAGGGCGTCGTCGACGTCCAGGCGGTCGTGGTCGGCCGGGCGGATGGTGCCGTCCAGGTGCCGCAGCAGGGCCCAGCCGAGCGGGGTCAGGAAGAAGCCGGCCTCTCCCCGCCTGTCCACTCCCTCGCCGATCAGGCCGCGCCGGTGGAGGGCACCGTACGTACCGCCACCGCGGCCCAAGTTGCGGCGAGGGATGGCGCCCTGGGGGTTGGTGGCGAGGGTGTGCAGGGCGTTGCGCATGCGCGGCGACAGGCCGTCGGTGATCCGCTTGTACGTGACTCGCTCATCGGCACGAGGGCTCAGCGGCAAGGCCACGATCGTCAGCTCGTCGACGAAGGGGCGGCTTCGCCGGTTGAGTCCCATGTCCCCCTCGACCGCGTCCCAGGTCACGCCGACGTACTTGCGGCCGTGGTTCGGGTGATCGGTGTTGGTGACACGTCCGATGTCGAGCCCGTTGACGGTTCCCCGTCGTCCCTCGGAGGACGTGACGCGGGTGCCTGCGGGGAGGTCTGCGGCGGTGCGCTGCTGGTTGGTCATGGGCTTCTCCATGCTGGTCGCGTTGCTGCTCTGGGCCGTTTGCTGCGCCGTGTAGTTGGCCTATGCGCACTCCGCGAAGTCGCTCGCGGTGAGGTGGCGGGTGGCCTTGTAGGTGCCGAGCGCGACGACCAGGGCGGGGTCGGTGGGGGCGTAGACGTAGACGTGAATCCACTTGCCGGTGGTGCGGTGCTGCGCCCAGACGCGGATCGCGTCGGCGCCGAGGTGAGCGGCGCGGTAGGCCTTGGCGACGTGGCGGCCGTACCAGGAGCGCTGGCCGTCCTTGAGGTCGTCGGCGCCGAGGCGGTCGAGGATGTCGCCGGTGCGGACGAGGGCTCCGGTGTCGACGAGGTGGGCGATCTGGCCGGAGAGGGTGCGGTAGCCGAGGGCCTTGGTGCTGGTGCGGGCGGCGGTGATGGTGCGGCGGATGGTGACCTTCACGATGTTCCCCCTGTCGCTTGGTGTACGTACACCTTATGGCTAGGTGTACGTACACCGCAAGGGGGTCTCTGGATTTTCTGTACGTACACCCCGTACCGTGTGACCATGCCAAACGCCCCACGCACCCAGCACCGGTCCGTCCGGATCTCAGACGAAGACTGGGCCGATCTTGCGGCCCGTGCCCCAGATGGTGACCGCGCTGGCGCCATCAAGGACCTGATTGCCTGGTACCTCCGGAGGCCGGGCGCCAAGCTCCCCGAGCGCCCTCCGGCGACTCCTCGGTCCGGCGATTAGGGAGGGCGTCTGCCGGGCCTACTCACCCTCGCCGCCCGGCCAGTTCGGGCCGCGAAGAGCGGGAGGAACGTCTTCCATCTCCGTACATCCGGGACGAGACCAGCTCGTTATAGGGATGGGCGCCGTGCAGTCCGGCGTCTCCGAGGTCTAGCCAGTGGACGAGCTTCTTCGCGCGCATCGGCTCAGACACGGACTTCACGCCTGCCGCGCCGGTGGTGCCGGCTGCCCAGGCCGGCGCGCTGGACGCCGTGAGGGCCCGGATCCGCTCGTACTTCTCGTCGGTGGTGTGGCCGTCCCAACCGCGGCAGATCCGGTTCGTTGGTATGACGTGCTCGAAAAGGTCCAGGTCCCGCTCGGCGATGTGCCAGCTGGGCTGGCCCCCAGGGGCCTCGACGATGACGATAGCCCAGTCCGGGGCGTTGGGGTCGGTGTAGCCGATGTGTGAGGGGTACAGAGCGGCGAGGTGCGCGACGAGGTGGGCGCGTTCGCGGTAGACCGCGTCTCGCTCGGTCTCGACGGCGGTGAGCTGCTGGCGCAGTTGCTCCGTCTGGTGGTCGCGCACGGCGAGGACGGCGTCGGCCTGGTGCTCGGGTACCAGCACTCGGCACTGGTCCAGTACCGCCGCGTACTCTCCGCGCAGGTCTGCCGCTGTCCGGATCGTGTCCGGACTCGTGTCCTTGCTGGTCACCTACTTGCTCCTGTCTGGCCTGATGACAGAGTCCACGGCCAGGAGTCCCTGGCGGTAGCCGATGGCGATGGCGTGCGCGGCACCGTTGGCGCCGAGCTTGCGGTAGATCCGGACCGCGTGGCTCTTGACCGTGTCATGCGTGATGCCGAGTTCCTGGCCGACGGCGGCGAGGCCTATGCCGCGTGTGAGGCCGTGGAGGATCTGGATCTCCCGGTCGGTGAGGGGCGCGCCGGGGTTTACGGGGCGGGTCATTGGTCGGGCTCCGGGGTGTTGAGGGCGGCGAGGATCCGGTCCGCGATCTGGACGGTGGCGCACTGCTGGCCGCATTGGGCGGCTAGGACGTACATCTCGCCGACAAGGGCGTGGACGCGGGCGAGGACATCGTCGGCGGCGCAGTCCGCGGCGTAGCAGCCGGCGCTCGGGCGTTCGGCTTCGGTGTCGGGGGTGTAGAGGTGGCGCCACTGGCCGGCGTCGTCTATTGGACAGGCCCGGCACTGGAGACCGCCGGTCGCGGCGGGCGAGTTGTGTTTGTCGCGGCGGTGTCCGCAGAGGCACAGGGGGCTGTCGTCAGCGGGCATGGCCGGCACCTCTCATGAGGATCTGGATGTGCCGCTGCTGGCTCGTGACCGTGCTCTGCAGGGCAGCGACGGTCCGGCGGTGCTCGGCAAGCTCGCAGGTGAGCGCTTGGACGCGGGCCTCATGGGCGCGCAGCGCGTAGCGGAGGGCGAGGACTTCGGCGGGGAGGGCGGTGTCGTTGAGGACCTTGTCGAGGTAGTGCAGGAGTTCGTCGGGGGTGGGGTCCGGGTCGGTGTCCGTGGTTGTCCGGGCCGTGTCCGTGCTGGTCAGGGTGGGTGTGGGCGGGTCGCTGTCCGGGGCGGCGGGCGTCGTGTCCTCGGGTGTCCGGACAGTGTCCGGGGTGCGGTCGGTCATGGTCTTCCTTCGGCGGTGTGCGCGGATGGCTGCTCGGCGGGTGGCGCGGTTGGGTCGCGGGTCGGGTGCGTCGTCGTCGACGACTTCCTCGGTACGAATGAGGCGGGTTTCCCAGGTGCGCCCCGGGGCGGGCGTGTGCTCGCCCCGGGGGTTGGAGGAGGGGCCGGTCATCGTCGGGTCCGGCGGGGTGCTGCTCGGGTGCCGCGGCCGACGAGGGAGGCCAGGAGCAGCGTGGAGAGGGTGGTGATGCCGCCGGCTATCGCGGCCGCGGTCTCCAGCGCGGTCACCGATCGGTTCCTCTGGCTGCTACGGACTTCACGGAGACTCCGTTGACGGTGAGGTAGGCCGCGGCCCTCTTCGCCAGGCGGAGGGCGGTGTCGAGGTCGTGGCGGTACGCGTTGACGCAAGCGTCACTGCCGTACGTGTTGACCCCGAAGGTCCATGTCCCGGTGGCGCTCAGGGAGGATCCGTGGCGTGTGACGGCCCATCGGCCCTTGCGGTACTCGACGGTGATCTCGAAGAGGTGGCGGTCGACGTGGTCCTCGGGGAGGCAGGACACGACGTACCGGGTCGGCTGGGCGATGGCCTCGGGCAGGTCAGGCATCGTCGTCCTCCTCGACGGCGGGCAAGGGATAGCCGGCGCGTTCCAGGCCCCCGGCGAGGTCGCCGGCGTCGACGCCTCCACCGTCATTGGAGGTGACGCACCAGGCCGCGACGATGCGCAGCACCTCGTCCAGGCTGGACGAAGGGCCGTTCGTGGTCGCGCTGAGGGACGGTTCCGTGAAGCAGGGGCAGGGGCAGGGGGCGGCCGGGCACCACTGGCTCTGTTGCCGGTAGCGGCGCAGGGCCATGAGGGACCTACCGGCCGCGAAACTCAGCGCGCCGTACTCGTCACGAGCGACGATCCAGTCAGGCCCGACGACCTCGATACGGCAGCAGTCGTAGCGATGATGACCGAAGTGGCCGCCGCACATCCCATGCAGGACATCGCCGACTGCGAGAGGGCGGCTGGTGGCCTTGTCGGCTGAATGATCAGGCATCACGAGATTCCTTGCAGGTGTGGTCTCGGACCACGACAGGGGCGGGTGGCGGCTCGGGCGGGTCGTGGCGGTGCCGCCACGCGTGCACGGCATCGCCCGGCCGGACCAGGGCGAGCGCGGCGAAGGTCAGCAGCTGCTGCGGGCGGGAGTGCACCCAAGGGCCGCCGAAGGCGAGTCGGCGCCAGACCCAGGTATCGAGCCGGTCGAGGGGGCGGAGACGGCCGAGGGCGTAGCCGGCCATGAGGCTGGCCGCGGCGATGAGCAGTTCAAGCACGGGTGCTGTCCTCTCGGGGCAGGGGCGCGTCGGGCCGCGCGACGGCGCAGACGGCGCCCAGGAGCGCCGCGCGGGGCCTGGAGGTGGTCCACGGGCCGACGAAGAGCAGTTGGCTGGTCAGCCATCCGTCGAGGCGGGCGAGCGGCTGCACGCGGCCGAGGGTGTAGCCGGCGGCGGTGTTGATGACGGCGATGAGAAGGTCAGGCATCGGCGTCTCCGAGCAGGCGCCGGGCGAGGTTCAGGGCGAGCGGATGGACCACGCCTTGGTCATCGCCATCCGCGAGGTCGTGGAGGAGGTCAGCGAGGGCAAGGCCGACGGTGGGGTCCATGGCGGCGATGTACTCGGCGTGCTGGAAGTGCAGGTGCGGTCGGATGCCGCGTCCGTGGGGGCCGGCGGAGCTACCGCGGAGGAGCGGGACGTGTCCGTCGGGGCCAGCATCGAGGTAGCACCCGTAGCGTCGCTGAGGCTCGCCGGTGGCGGTGGTGAAGCAGTAGCGCACCGACCAAGTCGCGGTCGAGCGGTGACCGTCGACGGAGGCCGCCGCTGCCAGGGCGCGCAGCTTGTCCGCGGCGGCCCGCATCCGGGCGGTGGCCTCGCTCGCTGGTCGAGCCTCCAGCGCGTACCCGGTCCGCCGGGGCGTCCCGTTCGCCGTGGTGGCGCTTGTGTGCAGCTGCGCCACGCGGAGCGGCCGGGTGCGCGTGCCTGTGTCGGCGTCTTCGACCAGGGCGCGGGCGTCGCCGGGGGTGTAGCGCACGATGCGGATGCCGCGTCCGTCGTCGCGGGGGTCGCAGGAGCGGTAGATCTGGCCAGCCTGGATCGTCATGAGTCGCTGTCCTCCTCGTAGATCTCGGGCGTGCCGTCCTCCCGGGTGACCGGCTCCCAGTCGTCCTCGATGTCCAGCGACCAGGTCTGTCCCCAGCCGCTGCAGCTCGCGCACAGGCTGGGGACGCTTTCTTGCAGGGCGAGTTCGGCGATCTCGTGGGGGTCGGTGGAGTCGGTGGTGATCGTGATGGTGGCGGATGCGTGGCCGGTGAGCAGTACTCGGTAAGTGGGCACGGGGTCCTCTCTCGGTGCTGGGGGCCCGGCCGCGGACGGCGGCCGGGCGAATGGGTCAGAGGTGGGAGATGACGAAGGCTGCAGACGAGTCGGAGGCATGGCCCTGCTCCGCGGCCCACTCGGTGATGTCGAGAGGCCAGCGCTTGTCGAAGTAGTCGATGACCAGGTCGGCACCGTCTTGACGGACGGTGTTGCTGGGGCCTGCGCCGAAGTAGTCGGCGTGCTCGTCGACTACCGCGGCTGCGGCGTCGGGGCTGATGCAGGAGAGGCGGATCTCGGGCACTACGGGCTCCTGTTAGCTCGGCGTCTGGGCGTGCGGGGAAGATCTGGGCCGGATGCGCTGGACGGCTCCGTGAGCGCCTCTGTGGCAGCGCGGTCGGCCCTGGAAGTGCCGGAAGGGGCCGACAGGCCGCCAGAAGGCCGTCCAGGTCCCTTCGCGGGCGCGTCAGGCGTCGGCCTTCGATCGCGGGCAGTCGGCCGAGTGCGTGCGACCCAGGAGCATCAGGTGCTTCTCGCAGCACACCGACCAGTCGTCACCCGCCTCGGTCGTGGCGCCGAAACGCCGGGCGCGGTCGGCGCGCACCGCCTCGACACGGGCAGCGGCCCGCTGCTCGACGGCACGGAGGTGCTCGCGGTGAGCGAGATGAGCCAGCAGCAGGGCGATGAGCGCGAAGCCGGCGATCTGGACGGGCTGGTCGTGGCGGCCGGCGTCGATGGTGGCGGCGATCATTCCGGCGGCGGCGAGGGAGATCACGAGGGTGTCGCTGCGGTGGTGGCGCATGGCTTCTCCGATGGGGTCGTTGGTGTCGCCAACGGTTGGACGGGGTGGTCGGCGGGCGTCGGCCGCGGTCACGGCCGGGGCCCGAGGGCGGCGTCGAGGGCGCGGAGTTCGGTGCGGAGGATGCGGGGGCTTTCGGTGGGGTGCCAGTGGTTGAGCTCGGTGCGGACGAGGTCTTGGAAGCCTCGGTAGAGGTCGCGTTCGTCGTAGAGCTGGTCGAGGTCGTTGTCGTTGAGGTCGTCGAGGCGGATGCGGTCGGTCATCGGCGAAAGGCTTCCTGTGCGGCGGCGGTGACGGCTTGGCCGTCGGGGTGCGCCTGGATGGCGTCCATGACGCAGGCGTGCCAGCGCTCGAAGCGGTGGTACCGGCGGCGCACGTTGTCGAGTTCGCGGCGGAGATCAGCGATGCGGTGTTCGAGGAGGGGGCAGGTGCAATCGGCGTCGGGATCGACCGCGCGGGCTGCGCAACCGGGGATGAGGTAGCGGCCGGTGCCGTCGGTCTCCTCGTGCCAGTAGCAGGGGCGGCCGGTCATCGGGTCCTCGCGACGAGCGTGGGGCCGACGCCCATCCAGCGGGGCGGGGCGTCGGGGAGGTGGTGCTGGCCGATGTCGTCGAGGTAGCAGCGCAGGATGCGGCGGACAGCGGCTCGGTGGTCACCAGGGCTGCGGAGACCGGCCTGGACGTCGGCGAGGACCGGTCGCAGGGGGTGGGCGTGAACTTCGACGCGGCCGCGGGTGCTGTCGTGGCGGTGTCGGCTGACGATGTGGAGCCAGTCGGCGGCGTCGAGGCCGGCGGCGAGGGCGTGGTCGTCGGTGTGGTTGCCGAGTTCGGGGCCGCCGGTGGTCCAGGCGTAGCGGACGTGGGCGCCGCCGTCGGGCTGGTGGAAGACGATCCAGAGGAAGGTCTCGGGCTCGTGGTTGGCGACGATGCCGTCGACGACGGCCTGGACGACCGGTGCCGGGTCGTTGGTGGGTGTGAGGGTGGCGGGTCGGGGTTCGGTGAGGATCACGTTGGGGTGCTCCGGTTCGGCGGCGGGTTACTGGGCGGCGGGTCAGGGGGCCGGTTGTTCCAGGCGGTGATGCGGGCGTCGCGGCTGGGGATGGAGATCCGTCTGCCGCGTTGACCGGTGCAGCGCTGGCCGGGCTCGGCCTTGCACCAGGGGCACGGGATGGCGTGCTCGGGATGCAGCGGCGGGCTGACGTCTTGACGGGTGATCAGGGCGACGCCTCCCAGAGGGTGCGTGGAATGTGATCCGTCTCGTGCGAGGCGCGGGGGCGGCTGGGGCGGTCCCACCCTGGGCGGGCTGGCCGGTGAGCGACGATGCGCCACCCGGCGCCGCGAAGGCTCGCGCCTGACTCGCCACATTGGGTGTAGGTGATCAGCCGGCGGTAGCCCAAGGCCTTTGCGGCGCGCCATGCGGCGCCGTAGAGGAGGCTGTTGACGTTGCGGTGACCGTCGGTAGCGGTTCGGGTGACCTCAAGGGTCTGTCCGTCGTCGAGCATGCGGGCTATCGGACGGCCGACGATGGCCACGCCACGCAACACGCCGTCGTCGTCGGCAGCCCCGATTGCGAAGATCAGGCCCACGGGCGGGGGGTGGTGGCGGTGCCACATGGCTACGAACGCGCGGGCCTCGCGGAATCGGATTGGTGTGAGGTGAAGGCTCATGACGCCTCTCCCACGGGCTGCTCGCGCCTGGGGTGCTTGAAGCCGTCGTTGGGCTCGGCGGTGGTCCCGGGCGGGAGGGCGGCGAGCGCGGCGCGGGAGGCGTCCAGACGGCGCTGGAGCTCCTCGCGGGCCTTGCTCTCGTCGACGGGCGGGAGGCCGGACGCAGCGCGGCGGGCGTCTTCGAGG
>NZ_JBPQTS010000163.1:0-16197 GCF_051386455.1 Streptomyces sp. URMC 124 | reverse complement strand
CGCCCTGCGGTCCGCCCCGCCGGCCGGACCGCGTCCGGTCCTCGTTTCCGCCCGCACCCCCGCCGCCCTCAGCCGGGCGGCCACCGCCCTGGCCGACCGCCTCGACGCCGCGGACGGGACCGGCCCCGACGACGCCTGGGCCTTCTACGACACCGCTCACACCACTCTCACCCGCCGCGGTACCCACCCCTGCCGCCTGGCCGTCCTGGCAGCCGACGCGTCCACCGCCGCCGCCCGCCTCCGCGCCCGCGCCGACCTCCCGCCCGCCCCGGCCCTCGCCCGCGGTGACATCGCCTTCGTCTACAGCGGCAACGGTGCCCAGTGGACCGGAATGGGACGCCGCCTGCTCGCCTCCTCACCCGCCTTCCGGGAGGCCGTCGAGGAGGCCGACGCCGCGCTGATGCCCCTGCTCGGCTGGTCCGTGCGCGACGAACTGGGCACCGACAGCCCCGACCCGGCGCGCCAGGCTCTCACCCAGGTCGCCCAGCCGCTGCTGTTCACCGTCCAGACGGCCCTGACCGCCGCCCTCGCCGCTCTCGGCGTACGCCCGCAGGCGGTGTGCGGCCACAGCGTCGGCGAGATCGCCGCCGCCCACGCCTGCGGCGCCCTCGACCTGCCCGCCGCGGCACGGGTCGTCGCCCACCGCAGCCGCGCCCAGGCCCGTACCTCCGGCTGCGGCCGGATGGCGGCCGTGGGGCTCACGCCCCACCAGGCCCGGGAGGAAGTGGACCGCTATGACGGGCTGCTGGAGCTGGCCGCCGTCAACAGCCCGAGGGACGTCACGATCGCCGGCGACGAGGGGGCCCTGGACGCTCTCGCCCGCACCCTGGCCGGGCGGGGGACGTTCTTCCGGATGCTGGAGCTCGACCACGCCTTCCACACCTCCCGCATGGACCCGATCGAAGAAGACCTGCACGCCGCTCTCGCCGGTCTGTGCCCCGAGCCGGGCCGGCTGCCCTTCGTGTCCACGGTCACCGGCGCCCTCCACAAGGGGGAGGAACTGACGGCGGACTACTGGTGGCGCAACGTCCGCCAGCCCGTACTGCTGCCGGACGCGGTCCTGGCGCTGACCGAAGCGGGCTGCGACGCCTTCGTCGAGATCGGCCCGCACCCCGTCCTCGCCTCCTACCTGCGCCGTACCCTCACCGCCACGCGTCCGGACGCGCCCCGTGCCGTGGTGCCCACCCTCGCCCGGGACGCGGACGGCCCCGACGCCCTCGAACACGCCGTCGCCGCGCTGCTGACGGCGGGCGCCCGTACGGACCTCGGCCGCCTCCTGCCCGTCCCGGGCCGCGTCCGGGACCTGCCCGCCTACCCCTGGCAGCGCGAACGCCACTGGCACGGCTCCCCCCAGTGGTTCGAGCGCGGCTGCGGCGACGGCAGACACCACCATCCGCTGCTCGGCGAACGCGCCGCCCACGCCGGGCCGCTGTGGCAGCTCCGCCTCGACCCCTCCCGGCACCGCTGGCTCGCCGATCACGTCGTCGGCGGCGCCGTCGTCCTGCCCGCCGCCGCGTTCGCCGAGGCGGCCCTCGCCGCAGGCACCCTCCACCACGGGGCCCCTGCCCAGCTGGAGGACCTGGCCGTCGAGCGCGCCCTCGTCCTGCCCTTCGACGATCCCGCCATGGACGTCCGCCTCCAGACCGCCCTCGACCCGGCCGACGGCACCGTACGCCTCTCCAGCCACGACGGCTCCGGCCCCTGGCGGCAGCACGCACGAGGGGTCGTGCGCCGCCTGCTGCGCGAACGTCCGGGCGCCGAGGACGTTCCCGCCCTGCTCGCGCGCCTGACGAACACCCGGTCGGCCTCCGGCTGCTACGCGGCGGCGGCCCGCGCCGGTCTCGCGTACGGGCCCGCCTTCACCGTCCTCGCCCATCTGCGCACGGGGGACGGCGAAGTCCTGGCCCGCTACGCCCTTCCCGCTCCGGCGGACCGGCCTTCCCCGCCACCTGAGGGGGGATCGGACGACACGGGGCACCCAGGGGACACGTACGCCGCGACGGGCACCGGCCCCGGCGAGGACGACGCCGAGGGGCATCTGCTGCACCCCACCCTCCTCGACGGCCTCCTCCAGGCCGGACTGCCGTTGCTCGACCGGGCCGACGGCACCGCCGCCCCCGGCACGCCGTACCTGCCCGTGGCGATCGCCGCCCTGCGCGTATGGGGCCCGGCTCCTCCCGAAGGCTGGGTGCACGTACGGGAGCGCGAGGCCACCCGGCACGAAATCCGCTGGGACATCCGCCTCCTCGACGACCGGGGCCAGGTCGTGGCCGAGCTCGACGGCTGCCGGCTGCGTCCCTTCGACACCGGCCGGGCCGCGCCGGAGCGCCTGGCCATGACCCTGCGCGCCGCTGCCCGGGCGCCCGGCCTGCCCGCCTGGGACGCCGGCCGGTACGCGGACGCGGCCCGGCTGGGCGAGGAGCTGATCGCACACTTCACCCTCCGGGCCGCCCGCACCCTCGCCCCGGACGCGGCCGCGTACACCCCCGACAGCCTCATCGCCGCCGGAGCCCTCCCCACCCACGCGCGCCTGCTGCGCGCGCTCCTGGACCAGGCCGGGCGCGCCGGCCTGGCCCGCCGCACCTCCGAAGGCGCCTGGGCGCCGGCCGGGCCCGCCGACCCCGGCCGAGCCCTGACCCGCCTGCTCCGCGCCGCACCCGGCTATGTCACGGAGGCGGTCCTGCACAGCCGCTGCGGCGCCCGGCTGCCCGAGGTGCTCCTCGGCCGGACCGACCCCGTGGACCTGCTCTTCGCCGACGCGGAGCGCCACTGGGTGGAGAACTTCTTCTCCGTCACCCGTGTCACCCGCTACTGCAACGCCCTGGCCGTCGCCCTCGTCCGGGAGATCGTGCGGCACTGGCCCGCCGACCGTCCCTTGCGCGTCCTGGAGGTCGGCGGTGGCACCGGGGCCCTGACCGCGGACCTCCTCGGAGTCCTGCCGGCCGGGCGCACCCACTACACCTTCACCGACGTCTCCGAGGCGTTCTTCCCGCGCGCCCGCCACCGGTTCACCGGCCACGACCACCTCGTCTACCGCGCCCTCGATCTCGACCGGGACCTTCGGCAACAGGGCTTCGCGCCCCGGGGTTTCGACCTCGTCGTCGCCGGAAACGTCCTGCACGCCACGGCGGACCTCCGTAAGAGCCTCGCCCGCGTCGCGGGCCTGCTCGACGACGGCGGACAGCTCCTGGCCGTCGAGACGCACAACCCCGACCGGATCATGCTCTGCTTCGGCATGCTGCGGAGCTTCTGGAACGACGGCGACCGCGATCTGCGCCCGGACTCACCGCTCCTCGGGCACGACCAGTGGCCGGGACTGCTCACCGCCCATGGCTTCGACGAGACCGCACAACTCGGCGCGGACCAGGCCGGCGGCGACTACTCCGTCCTGCTCGCCCGGCGCGCCCCCGGCACGGCCGCGGGCGCCCCGACGGCGGAGGCCCTTGCCTCCGGGGTCCCGGAGGTCGTGGTCGTCCCCCAAGTACCTGACGGCTCGACCATGCCACAGGTGCCGGAGGGCTCGGTCGGCCCCGAGGCGCCGGGTTCCCCGCAGACCGGGGGCGCCCTGCAAACCCCGCACGTCCCGGGCACACCGGCCGGGCCCCCGGTCCCGGGCCGGGCCACGTCCTGGATCATCGCCTCCGAACACACCGGTACGGAGGACCCTTTCGCCGACGCGCTGGCGGCCGCCCTGCACGCGACCGACCCGGCCACCCCCGTCAGCGTCGTGGACGCCACCACCGACCCGGACGTGTGGACGGCCCGCCTGCGTTCCGACCCGGCCCGGCCCACCGTCGTCCTCCCGGCGATCGAGGACGGCCCGGGCCCGGGTGACGACTCCCCCGCCCGGCGCTGCCGGAGCGGCGACGCCGACGACGGACGGGCCGCGCTGCGGCAAGCCGTCACCCGCACCGGCGTACTGCGCGCACTCGCCCAGGCCTGCACCCGGCTGCCCCACCAGGCCGCCCCGGCACTGTGGTTGATCACCCGGCCTTCCGGCGCCCTCCCGGCTGCGGCGCCTGGTACGCCCCTCGCCCCGCACGGCGCCGTGCCCTGGGCCGTGGCCCGCACGCTCGCCAACGAACAGCACCGGCCCGCCGTCCGACGACTGTCCTACGAGCCGGGGCCGACGCCCGGGCACGACGCCCGCCGACTGGTCCGCGAACTGTGCGCCCCGACGGACGAGACCGAGATCGTGCTCACGTCCGCCGGGCGGTTCGTCCCCCGGCTGCGGGAACTGCCCGCCGCCACCGCCCCGCCCTGCGACCGGCCCTACCGGCTGCGCCTGCGCCGCCCGGGGAGCGGCCGCGCCCTGGACTGGGTGCCCGCCGACCCGTCCGCCCCCGGCCCCGGTCCCGGGCAGGTGACCGTCGAGGTGCGCGCGGCCGGCCTCAACTACCGGGACGTCATGCTGGCCGCCGGCGCGCTTCCGCCCGGCGCGGAGAGCCCCGCCCCCGGGGAGCACAGCCTCGGCCTGGAGTGCGCGGGCGTCGTCACGGCCGTCGGCGAGGGGACGTCCCTCGCCGTGGGGGAACGGGTCTTCGCCTACGCGCCCGGGGCCCTGGCCTCGCACGTCGTCGTCCCCGAGGCGTCCGCCGGCCGGATCCCCGCCCACCTGGACTTCGCCGAGGCCGCGACCTTGCCCGTCGCCTTCTTCACCGTCCAGCACGCCCTGGAACATCTGGCCCGGCTCGCCGAGGGAGAGACCGTCCTCGTCCACGGCGCCGCCGGCGGGGTGGGCCTCGCGGCCCTGCAGTACGCGCGCCGCGTCGGTGCCCGGGTCATCGCCACCGCCGGCGGGCCGGCGAAGCGCGACCTGCTGACCCTGATGGGCGTCGGCCACGTCCTGGACTCCCGCACGCTCGGCTTCGCTGACCGGGTCATGGAACTGACCGGCGGCGCCGGCGTCGACGTCGTCCTCAACTCCCTCGCGGGAGAGGCCCTCGCACGGGGCCTGGACGTGCTGGGTCCCGGTGGCCGCTTCGTCGAGCTGGGCAAGCGCGACATCCACACCGGTGGCCGGATCCCGCTGCGGGCGTTCCGGGACAACCTGTCCTTCCACGCCGTGGACGCCCACCGGATGCACATCCGTCAGCCGCGCCTGGCAGCCGCCCACTTCGCGGAGCTCACCCGCCGCGTCCACCAAGGCGCCTACCGGCCGCTCCCCCACCAGGTTCTCCCCGCCGACCGCGTCGAGGACGCCTTCGCCCTCCTGGGCCGCTCCCGCCACGTCGGCAAGGTCGTCGTCGCCCTCGACCCCGCGCCGCGCCTGACCGCACCCCCCGGGCGGCTCGTCTGCAACCCCGCGGCCGCCTACCTGATCACCGGAGGCCTCACCGGTCTCGGCGCCGCCACCGCGCACCTCCTCGCCGAGCGGGGAGCCCGCCACCTGGCTCTGGTGTCCCGTCGCGGCCCCGCCACCCCGGGCGCCCCCGAACTGATCGCCGACCTGGCCCGCAAGGGCGTCACCGCCACCGCCCACGCCGCCGACGCGGCCGAGCCCGAGGAGATGACCGCCGTCCTCGGCGCGATCACCGCCACCGGGCGGCCCCTGCGCGGAGTACTCCACTGCGGCATGGTGCTGGCGGACAGGCAGCTGGTGGAGACGACGGACGAGGACGTCGAGGCGGTGCTCGCGCCGAAGCTCCGGGGCGCCGCCGTCCTGGACTCCCTCACCCGCGGATCCGAGCTGGACTTCTTCGTCGCTCAATCCTCCATCTCGGCCTCCGTGGGCCACCGTTCCCAGGCCGCGTACGCCGCCGCCAACCTCTCCATGGAAGCGCTCGTCCGGGCCCGCCGGGCCGCCGGCCTGCCGGGTCTCGCCGTCGGATGGGGGCTGCTCGGGGAAGTCGGCACCGCGGCCGATGCGGCAATCGGCCGAGCCCTGGAACGGATGGGCCTCGCCCCCATGCGCACCGACCAGGTCCTCACCGCCCTCGAAGAACTCATGACGCGCCCCGCCGGCACCGCCGATGCAGGCGTCGTGCAAGTGGGTCACTTCGACTTCGCCCGCATGGCGTCCTACCTCCCCGCTCTCCGCACGCCCGGCTTCGCCGCGGTCCTGCCACCGGAGGAGTCCGAGGGCGGCCCGGGCACGGCCGCCCGGCGCCGTCTCGCCGAGGACGGCACGCCCCCCAGCCGCGAAGAACTCGCCGAGCTCCTCGTCGCGCTGGTCGCCCGTGTCACCCACAGCGTCCCTGAGCGGATCGACCGGTCGCGACGCCTGGACGCACTGGGCCTCGACTCCCTCATGGCCACCGAACTGGTCGTCGCCCTCCAGCGCGAACTCGCCTGCGAGGTCCCCGCCATGGACGTGATCAACGCAGACAGCATCGACGATCTCGCAGGACGCGTCCTGACCCTGCTCGGGGCGCGTACGAGCGACCCGTGACCCCCATGGCCGCCCGGCGCCCCGCGTCGCGCCACACTCGGCCGAAGACCCCGAACCGGTGGCCCCGCGCGGCCACCGCCGTCCTCTGCCTGGGATTCTTCGTCCTGGGCATGGACGTGACCGTCCTCAATGTCGCCGTCCCCGCCCTCCAGCACGATCTGGGCGCCACCTTGGCCCAGGTCCAGTGGATCGTCGACGGCTACGCCCTCGCTCTCGGCGCGGCCGTCCTCGCGTCCGGTGCCGTCACCGACCGGATCGGCCGAAGGCGCTCCTTCGTCGCCGGACTCGCCGTGTGCGGATCCGTCTCCGCTCTCGGCGCCCTCGCGCGGCACCCCGGGCAACTGATCGCCGCGCGCTGCGGCATGGGCCTCGGCGCCGCCCTGCTGATGCCCGCGACGCTCTCCCTCATCAGCAACCTCCACCCCGCCGCCGAGGCCCGGCGCCGGGCGATCGCCGCCTGGGCCGCCGCGGGTGCCGTCGGCGGCCTGACCGGCCCGGTCATCGGGGGCTTCCTGGTCGAGGAGTTCTCCTGGCGCGCCGGCTTCTGGGTCAACGTCCCGCTGACGGCCCTCGTCATCGCGCTCGCGCCCGCCTTCGTCCCCGAATCCCGCACCGCGCCCGGCCCGGCACGCACGGACCTCGGCGGTCTCGTCCTGTCCACCGCCGGGTTCCTCGCCCTCATCTGGTCGGTCATCGAGAGCCCCGCCCGGGGGTGGACCGACCCGGTCGTCCTGACCGGTTACGGTGCCGCGGTCGCCCTGCTGGCCTGCTTCGTCGCATGGGAGCGGTCCTCCCGGCACCCCATGCTCCCGCTGTCCCTGCTGCGGGACGCCCGGGTGAGCACGGGAGCGGCGTGCCTGGCCCTGATGTCCCTGGCCCTGTTCGGCGCGCTGTTCGTCCTCACCCTCTACCTCCAAGGGGTGCAGGGCTGCTCGCCCTGGCGGGCAGGTGTGCACATCCTCCCCCTGCCCGCCGCCCTGGCCCTGGGGGCCGGCGCCGCGCTGCCGCTCCTCGCCCGCTTCGGCGAACGCCTCCCCGTGGTCCTCGGCCTCACCCTCGTCACCTGCGCCTTCGTCGTCCAGGCCGGCACCCGCACCGAATCCGGCTACGCACGGGTCCTCGCCTTCGAGCTCGTCGCGGGCGTCGGCGCGGGGCTGGTCGCCTGCGCGGCCACCGAGACGGTCATGGGCGCGGTACCGCGTGAGCGGGCCGGCCTCGGCTCGGCCATCAACGACGCCACGCGACAGCTGGGGTCGGCGCTGGGCGTGGCGGTGCAGGGGTCGGTGCTGTCGACGGTCTACACCTCGCGGCTGGAGGAAGGAAACGCCGGTGGCGCACCGCTGCGCGCCGCGGGGGCGTTCGTGGACGGGGGCACGGGACTGCCGCCCGCCGCACGGGAGGCGTTCGTGGCCGCGGTGACGACGACGGCGGTGACCGGCGCGATGGTTTCCCTGACAGCCACCGCGGCGGCCTGGTACTGGCTTCCGTCGGGAGCGCCGGCCGCCGCGGAGTGCGGGCTCAAGGCCCGGCCGGCAGACGGCCGACGGCACCGTCACCGGCGACGTCGAAGCGGCCGAAGTGGCCGAAGTGGCCGAAGTGGCCGAAGTGACAATCGGTAGTCCGGAGCGGTGGCCTGTGGGCTCCGTCAGTCGGTGAAGCCCGGGACTACCAGGCCGGACTCGTACGCGATCACCACCGCGTGCGTCCTGTTCTGTGCGCCGAGCTTGGTCAGCACGTTTCCCACGTGGGTCTTCACCGTCTCCAGGCTCACCGTGAGTGTTCTTGCGATCTCCGGGTTGGACAGGCCCGTGGCCATGCTCCGCAGCACTTCTTCCTCCCGGCCGGTCAGTGCCGCTTTCGGTAGTGCCTTGGCGGAGTCCAGTGGACGGGCGGCGACCATGCGGCGCAGCGCTGCGGGGAAGAGGATCGCTTCCCCGGACGCCACCACCCGTACCGTCTCCGCGATCTTGCGGACCGGGAGTCGCTTGAGCACGAACCCGGCGGCGCCCGCGCTGAGTGCCGCGGTGACGTAGTCGTCGTTCTCGAAGGTGGTGATCACCACGACCTTCGGCGGTGCGGTGGACGGGTCGGCGAGGAGCTGCCGGGTGGCCTCGATGCCGTTGCAGCGCGGCATGCGCACGTCCATCAGGACGACGTCCGGGCGCAGCCGTCGTGCCTGTTCGACCGCATCGATGCCGTCGGCGGCTTCCCCGACCACCGTGATTCCCGGTTGAGCCGTGAGCAGCACGCGCAGACCGCTGCGGGTCACTTCGTCGTCGTCAGCGATCAAGAGGGTGACGGGGGTGCCGACGGGATCGGCGGCCGCCGCGCTCGTGTCGGGGCCGGTCATGCCGACGCCGGTACGGGCAGGCGGACGGCCAGACGCCAGTGCCGCGGCCCGTGCGGGCCCGCCTCGATCTCGCCGTGCAGCAGCCGCACGCGCTCGGCGAGACCGGGCATGCCGTGCCCGGACGTCGGGAAGGTGCCCTGGCCCGTGCTCGTTCCCGGGCCGGTCCTGTTGACCACGTCGAGCTCAAGGCTGTCCGGGGTGGCCGCCACGCGGAGCTCGATCGGACCGCCCGCCCCGTGCCGCAGCGCGTTCGTCAGGCCCTCCTGCAGGATCCGGTACGCCGCCCGGGAGAGCGTCCCCTGCACCTGTGTCCAGTCGCCCGACAGCTCCGACTCCACCACCGCGCCCGCGTGCCGCAACCGGTCGATCAGCTCGGGCAGGTCGGCCAGGGTGCGGGCCGGTGCTGTCTCCGCCCGCTGATCGCGCAGCACACCCAGTACGTAGTCCAGGTCCTCCAGTGCGGTCCGGGACGACTCCTCGATGCTGCGCAGGGCGGCCCGCGCCGCCACCGGGTCGGCGGCGAGGAGTTCGCTCGCCACTGCGGCCTGGATCGTGGTCGCCGTGAGCGTGTGACCGATCGAGTCGTGCAGTTCGTGGGCAGCCGGTTGCGTTCGGCCAGCGCCTGTTCTCGCTCTTCCGCCAGCGCGAGCCGCTCGGCCGACGAAGGACCCAGCAGCCTGGGTGCCAGTCGGCGCAGGGCTCCCGTCACCGCCACGCACACCAGCGCGGCCAGCAGCAGGAAGCAGAGCCCCAGTGTCCGGCTCTGCCAGCCGGCCTCCGCCCGCAGGGTCCGGCCGAACAGACTCAGCGCCGCCTCGCTCCGGAACCAGCCGAACGGCAGGGTCAGGCCCATGAGGAGAAGTGCCCCGCCGGCCAGCGCCCCCGTCCACCCCAGCGTCACGTGCAGCACCAGCCACAGCGGCGTGCGCCAGCGGTCGCCTCCCGATGCCACAGGATCCGGCAACGGCACCCTCAGCAGCCTGCGGGCGAACGCGATCAGCGCCCGCCGTGTGGTGCGGGCCAGACCGGCCGTACCCACCAGTGCCGCCCAGGCCAGGAGAGTCAGAACGGCCTGCACGCCATAGGGAGCGGACGACCACAGCAGGGCCGGAAGCATGGCGAAAGGCAGCAGCGGAATGCTCGCCAGAGCACCGCAATAGGCGAAGAGCATGCCCGTGTACGTGGAGCCGCGTAGCAGCGGCCGGATTCCCCAGATCATGATCCGACCAGTATGACCGGGCAGTCGGCCGGGGGTCCTCCCCCGATCGGGGGAGGGAATTCCCCCGCCTTTCCGCGATGTGCTGGTGCGGCTCCCAAAACCAGAATCACCCCCTGAGCATTCGACTGGAGGATGACTGATGAACACACGAAGCACAGAGGCGTCGCCGCACCGCACGACACCGGCCTGGACCGGTGGGGCGGATCCGTATCTCCCCGGCTCCCAGAGCCGCAAGAACCGGCCGGCCGGAGCCGCCATGGTGCTGGGCGTCACCGGCTTGAGCACCTCGGTCTTCCTCTTCGGCGGGCTGCTCGGCGTCGCCGGCCTGGTCCTCGGCATCGTGGCCCTGGTGAGAAGCGGGCGGGCGCGAAGGGGCCGGGCCAAGGCCGTCACCGGCTTGGTGACGTCGGCCATCGGATCGTGGTGGCCGTCCTGATGGCCTTCTTCATGGTCTGGTACGCGAACGAGACGCAGGAGTGCTACCAGCCCGACAGTCTCCGGCAGTACAAGCAGTGCGTCTTCCGGCAGCTCGCGGAGAACTGATCCTGATGCGAAACTCACGAATAACGTCTTTCCTGGCTTCCGGTACCGCGGCGGCTCTTCTTTCCGTGTCGATACCCGAAACGGCCTTCGGCGCGTCCGAGCCGACCGCAGCGCAGCACAAGCTCCGGTGGCAGCGGTGCGATGCGGGTAGCCCCGCCTCTTTTCAGTGCGCGACTCTCCGGGTGCCGCTGGATTACAGCTATCCCGGCGGCAGGACGATCGACATCGCGAGAGGCCGGGACCTTTGCGAGGGACGTGGAACGGGCCCGAACCGTGGCCGCCACGTGCCGGGCCGCGGCGGGCGACACGCTGCGCCACCTCACCACGCGCAACACCGCACGTGACATGGACGCCATCCGTGCCGCGCTGGGCGAGAAGAAGATCTCGTACCTGGGAATGTCCTACGGCACCTATCTCGGAGCCGTCTACACGCAGATGTTTCCCCTGCGGACCGACCGGTTCGTGCTGGACAGTGCAGCCGACCCCGCGGGCTACGGGCGCGGCATGTTCACCGCGAAGGCCAAGAGAACCGAACCCGCCGTCACACGGTGGACCCAGTGGACGGCCCGGCGGCACACGACGTACGGACTGGGTCGCACACCGGCCGCGGTCCGCAAGACCTTTTGGGACCTCGTCGCCAGGGCCGACCGCACCCCCATCGAGGACGGCGGGGCGCTCCTGACCGGTGACGACACCGTGCTCAGGGCACCGTGTTCGCCCGCGTCCAGAAGGCCGCCGCCTGGGTCGCCGGGCGGCAGGAGGCGGCCGACGGCAAGAAGTCCGGCACCTCCGGCCAGGCACCGGTTCCCGTCCCTCCGGCGTCCGCCCGCGACGTCCCCCCCGACAACGAGGACGCGAGCGCCTGGGCCGTGCTGTGTGCCGACACCCGGGCGTCATGGCCTACCTGGCCACGGGCAGGCTCCCTGCCCAGGACCTGACCTGCCGGGCCGGCTGAACCTCGTGCGGGAGCAACAAGCCGGACCCTGCGCCGCATCAGCCGAGAGGGTGCCCCGTCGTCGCGTCGACGTGGCCGGGGATCTCGTCGTGGCGGTCGCCGACCGTCGGCGTCCCGGTCGGTTCGAAGAGGAGGATCGCGGCGCCGGTTGCGGAAGAGGGCTTGTGCTCCGTGCCCTTCGGCACGGTGAAGACCGTGCCCTGCGGCAGCCGCACCGTGCGTTCCCCGGCCGCTTCTCGCAGGGAGATGCTCAGTTCCCCCTCCAGGACGAGGAAGAACTCGTCGGTGTCGTCGTGGGCGTGCCACAGGTGTTCGCCGCGGACTTTCGCGACGCGGACGTCGTAGTCGTTGACGCGCGTGACGATGCGGGGGCTCCAGAAGGCGTCGAAGGACGCGAGGGCTTCACCGAGGTCGAGGGGTTCATTGCTCATGCAGGCATCGTCGGCGGTTGAGCCCCTCGCGAGGGAGTGCTAGGAATCGCACATGCCGCAAGATTCCTCGCACGCGCGCCATGCTCCGGCGGCGGGCCCGCACCGCGTCGTCGTGATCGTGGACGAGAACTCCAACCCCTTCGAGCTCGGTTGTACGACGGAGGTGTTCGGCCTGCACCGGCCCGAGATCGGCCGCACGCTGTACGACTTCCGGATCTGCTCACCCGAGCCGAGCACCGCGATGAGGGACGGGTTCTTCACCCTCACGGGAGTCGCCGGCCTGGAGGCGGCCGACACGGCGGACACGGTGATCGTCCCCAACCGGCCCGACGTCGACGTGCCCCGCCGCCCGGCCTTGCTCGACGCCGTCCGACGGGCGCACGCGCGCGGTGCACGGCTGGTCGGCCTGTGCAGCGGCGCCTTCACCCTCGCCGAGGCCGGCGTCCTCGACGGGCGCCGGGCCACGGCGCACTGGCAGTGGGCCGGCTCCTTCCGGGCCCGCTTCCCCCGCGTTCGCCTGGAGGAGAACGTGCTCTTCGTCGACGACGGGGACATCCTCACCGCCGCGGGCAGCGCAGCCGCCCTCGACCTCGGACTGCACATCGTGCGGCTCGACCACGGGGCCGGCGTCGCCAATGCCGTCAGCCGGCGTCTGGTCTTCGCCGCCCACCGGGACGGCGGGCAGCAGCAGTTCATCGAACGCCCCGTTCCCGAACTCCCCGACGAGTCCCTCGGGCCGGTCCTGGCCTGGGCCCAGGAGCGCCTGGAGACGACGCTGACCGTGTCCGACCTGGCGGCGCGCGCCGCGGTCAGCCCGGCCACGCTGCACCGCCGTTTCCGGGCCCAGCTCGGCACCACTCCCCTGGCCTGGCTCACCGGGCAGCGCCTCGCCCTGGCGTGCCGCCTCATCGAACGGGGCGCCATGTCCATGGAGACGGTCGCGCGGCGCAGCGGGCTGGGCACCGCCGCCAACCTGCGGGCGCTGATGCGCCGCGACCGAGGGCTCACGCCCTCGGCGTACCGGCAGAGGTTCGGCCCGCGAACGGCATGAGGGGAGGCCCTGGCGCAGGCGTTGCCGGCGATCCAGCGGGCCGTGCCTTCCGTCCGCGGTGCCACCGGCCGGGGGGTGCACGGGTGCCGCGGCGGCGGATCGCCAGGCCCGGGGTGGTCATCGCCCCGGCCGGCACGCGACCGAGCACGGTTTTCCCAGGCGTCCGGTATCGGGCGGAGACCGCCGAGTTGTGCGGCGGGATTTCGGGGCCCTTCCACCGCTGTTGTAGGGTCTCGCCGTCGATGCCGTGAGCCGACGCCCGCCCCTCCCCGTACCGATGTTGCCGTTTCAGCGGATTCCGTATGTACGGGTCGCTCTGCCGCGCACTTGTCGCCGCCTTGCTGCCGCCGTTCCGGGGTGATGCGGGTGTTCGCCTCCGTCACCGGCAGGAACGTTCAACGGGGAAAGTGAGACGACATGCGTACGTGGATGCGCGCCGTGCCGGTGGCGGCGGGCGCTCTGGTGCTGGCGGTGGGCCTGGCCGGTTGCAGCGAATCGGGTTCGGGCAAGCGCCGGGGGAGTTCCGGCTCTCACTCGTCGCATTCCGGTGCGGGCGCGTCGGGCGAGAAGACGACCTACCGTCTGGGTGAGACGAGCCCCGAGCAGGAAAGCTCGATGCAGAAGTCCGCGGACGCCAAGTACACGGTCACGCCGACCAAGGTACGGATGGGCACCAAGGCCGACATGGACAATTCCGGGCTGAAGAAGGACGACAAGGACGGGCCGAAGATTCCCGTCTACGTCTGGTCGACGCTCACGCACAAGAGCGGCAAGCCCATGGAGCTCGGCGACATGGACAACGACCTGGTCATCAGGACGAACGCGGGCCAGCGCACGCGGGCCCTCATCGTCCTGATGGGCGAGGCGAAGTGGCCGGACTGCCCGGCGCCGCAGAACAGCAAGCAGGTCGGGCCCGGCCAGTCGGAGAACATCTGCACCGCCTTCCTCATCCCGGAGAGCCAGAAGGCCGCCGCGGTGGAACTGACCCGGGGCTTCACCAAGAAGCCGCTGGAGTGGCCGGTGGAGAACTGACCGGACCCGTCCGCAGCCGGCCCGGTCGACGGGCGGCTACCGCGTGCCGGCCGGCGGGGCGGGCGCCGAGCGCATCGAGTGGCTCATCGGCCCTGCTCGTGTCCGCCGGCCATGAGGATCAGACGGTGGATCGCGTCGTCGCCGGAGCCGGTCGTCCCCTGCATCTCGGCACCTTCGAAGGTGGCGGCCTCGGTGCTGCGGGGGAACATGGCCTGCTCGTAGCCGGTGAGCGCGGCTTCGATGTCGCCGGGGTGCGCGGCGAGGGCTTTGCCGAGTTCGGCGCCGTCGAGCATGGCCAGGTTGGCGCCCTCGCCGTTCGGGGCCGTGAGGTGGGCGGCGTCGCCGATCAGGGTGACGCCCGGCACCCGGTCCCACCGGTGCCCGGCCGGCAGAGCGTAGAGGGGGCGCAGGACCGGCGCGGTGTCGCTGCCGGTGATCAGCGCGGTGAGCTCCGGCGCCCAGCCGTCGAACTCCCGCGCGATCCGCGCGGTGGCCGCGGCGGCATCGGTGAAGTCGATGGCGGCGAACCAGTCCTGCGGCTCGGACAGCCCCACGTAGGCGTGCAGCGTGTCGTCCCGTTCCCGGTGGGCGAAGATCTCCCTGCCCGGCGTGGGTGCGATCATCGAACCGCCGCCGACCGCTTGCGCGGCGGCCGGGTGCCGTGTTCCGGCGTCGAACAGGTACGTCTCGACGACTGACTTGCCCACGTACCGGGGCGTGGCGGTGGAGAGCAGCGGCCGGACCCGTGACCACGCGCCGTCCGCGCCGACCAGCAGGCCGGTGACGACGGTGCGGCCGTCGGCGAACGTCACCTCATGACGCCCCTCACCGAGGCTGCGGGTGCTGCTGACTTTGCGCCCCCACCGGACGGTGCCGGGCGGGAGCGCGTCGAGCAGGATCTGCCGCAACTCGCCGCGCTGCACTTCGGGGCGTCCTCCGGTGCCGTCGTCGGCCTTGTCGAGCAGGACGGTGCCGTCCCGGTCGAGGACCCGCATCGCCTGGCGGCCTTCCAGGACGATGGCGTGGAACTCGTCCATCAGGCCCGCCGCCTCGAGGGCGAGTTGCCCGTTGTAGTCGTGGATGTCGAGCATCCCGCCCTGCGTGCGAGCCGTCGGGGAGGATTCGGCCTCGTAGATCGTGGACGGGATTCCGTGGACGTGCAGGACGCGGGCGAGTGTGAGTCCGCCGAGTCCTGCGCCGATGATCGTCACAGCGCTGTTCATGGTGGTGGCTCCTTCGGGGATCGAGGCCGCCCGGTGTGCTCCGGCCGGCCGTCCCCGGAAAGATGCCAGGCCCCGTCGACAAGCCGCCGACATCGGACCGACGGCTCCGACGTGAACCACACCGGCTCGGCGAAGGTCACCGTCTCCTGGGGCGACCACACCTTCCCCTCATGACCCGGGCGGCCGGGCCTACGCCCGTACCGGTGTCCCCAGTTGCTCTGCCATGAGCCGGGCGATCTCCGTGGGGTGCTGGACCAGGAAGAAGTGCCCGCCGGGGAAGGTCTTCAGCGCGAAGGCGCCGTCGGTGTGTGCGGACCAGGCGGCGGCCTCCTTTAGGGGCAGTTGCGGGTCGTCCTCGCCGGCCAGGCAGGTCACGGGGGTGCGCAGCGGCGGGCCGGGTTCCCAGGCGTACGTTTCGGCGGCACGGTAGTCGGCGGCCCGGACGGCCGGGAGGATCATGCGCAGCACGTCCTCGTCGCCCGGCGGCCGGGTGCCGGTGCCGCCTGCGCCGCGCAGGTGAACGGTCTCGCCGCGGTGGGCGGAGGGGGCGCGGCGCCCGGAGACGAACAGGGCGGCGGGCACGGTGCCCCGCTGCTTCTCCAGGCGCCGTGCGATCTCGAAGGCGACGGAGGCGCCCATGCCGTGGCCGAAGAGGGCTATGGGCGGGCCGGTCCAGGGGAACAGTGCGTCGAAGACCTTGCCGGCCAGCGCCGGTACGGAGTCGACCGGTGGTTCGGTGCGGCGCTCCTGGCGGCCGGGGTACTGCACGCACAGCACTTCGACGCTGTCGGGCATGGCCCGGGACAGGGGCAGGTAGAAGCCGGCGGAGCCGCCCGCGTGGGGCAGGCACACCAGCCGGACTCGGCCGGCGGGGCGCGAGTGGAACCTGCGGATCCACAGGTTGCTGTCGCCTTCGGCGGGGGGAGAGTGCACGGAGGCGCTTCTTTCCTGTGTGGGGGAAGCCGGTGGGGGGAGCCGGTGCCGGAAGTCCTGGAGGAGGAC
>NZ_JBPQTS010000162.1:0-16301 GCF_051386455.1 Streptomyces sp. URMC 124 | reverse complement strand
TCCCCCCCCCCCCGCGGCGTCACATCGCACGGCGGGGGTGGTGACGAGGGTCGGTCTTACGACTCGTACAGGTTCTTCTTGCTCATCTCGTGAACGTGGTCGTGATCATGGGCGTGGGAGTGCTCATGCCCATGCCCCTCCCCCGGCACATGCGTCTCCGTCACCGGCAGCGACGAGTCCGCCGACAGGTCCCACGACGACGCCGCGCGTCCCCGTGCGACCATCTCCGCGCCCAGGGCCGCCACCATCGCGCCGTTGTCCGTGCACAGCTTCGGCCGCGGTACGCGCAGCGTGATGCCCGCGTCCTCGCAGCGGCGCTGGGCCATCGCCCGCAGGCGCGTGTTCGCCGCGACGCCGCCGCCGATCATCAGGTGGTCGACGCCTTCGTCCTTGCACGCGCGGACGGCCTTGCGCGTGAGGACGTCCACGACGGCCTCCTGGAACGACGCGGCGACGTCCGCGACCGGGACGTCCTCGCCCGCCGCCCGCTTGGCCTCTATCCAGCGGGCCACGGCCGTCTTCAGGCCGGAGAAGGAGAAGTCGTAGATCGGGTCGCGCGAGCCGGTCAGGCCGCGCGGGAAGCGGATGGCGTCGGGGTTGCCCTCGCGGGCGTAGCGGTCGATGACCGGGCCGCCGGGGAAGCCGAGGTTGAGCACGCGGGCGACCTTGTCGAAGGCCTCGCCCGCCGCGTCGTCGATCGTCGAGCCGAGCGGGCGGACGTCCGAGGTGATGTCGGGGGCCAGCAGCAGCGACGAGTGGCCGCCGCTGACCAGCAGGGCCATGGTCGGCTCGGGCAGCGGGCCGTGCTCCAGCTGGTCGACGCAGATGTGGGAGGCCAGGTGGTTCACCCCGTACAGCGGCTTGCCCAGTGCGTACGCGTACGCCTTGGCCGCCGACACGCCCACCAGCAGGGCGCCCGCGAGGCCCGGGCCCGCCGTGACGGCGATGCCGTCGAGGTCCTTCGCCGAGACGCCGGCCTCGTCCAGCGCGCGCTGGATGGTCGGGACCATCGCCTCCAGGTGGGCGCGGCTCGCCACCTCCGGGACGACGCCGCCGAAGCGGGCGTGCTCGTCCACGCTGGAGGCGACGGCGTCGGCGAGCAGCGTGTGCCCGCGGACGATGCCGACGCCGGTCTCGTCGCACGAGGTCTCGATGCCGAGGACGAGGGGTTCGTCAGCCTTGCGAGCCATGGGTCATTCCTTGCACTGCGGAGAGGGGATCGGAGAGGCGCATCACGAGGGCGTCGATGTTGCCCGGCTGGTAGTAGCCGCGGCGCACGCCCACGCCCTCGAAGCCGAAGCGTTCGTACAGGCGCTGCGCCCGGGTGTTGTCGACGCGCACTTCGAGGAGCACCTCGCGGCACTCGAAGTCGGTCGCGGCGGTCAGGAGCTCGCGGAGGAGGCGGGAGCCGAGGCCGGTGCTCCAGTGGTCCTGGGAGACGGCGATGGTCTGGACGTCGCCGGTGCCGTCGATCGCGGCGAGGCCCGCGTAGCCGACGACGCGGCCCTCGTCGTTCTCGGCGACGACGTAGCGGCGGGTGGCGCCGGCGCCGCGCGCGTGCGCCAGCTCGGACCAGAACAGGCCCTTGGACCAGGCGTCGTCCGGGAACAGCGCGCGCTCCAGCTCCAGCACCGGCCCGATGTCCCACCAGCGCATCTCACGGATACGGGCGTTCGCGGTCACTTGGGGGTGACCACCTTGTAGTTGGCGGGCACCTGGGCGTCGGGGCGGCGCAGGTAGAGCGGCTGGTCCGGCAGGAATTCGCCGCCCGTGCGCAGGCGCTCCGCGGCGAGGGAGGCCAGGGCGCCCGCGGACTGGTGCTCGGGCATGTCGGCCCGCACGTCCGTGAAGGCGTCGGGGTAGAGCACGGCGCCCGCGCCGACGGCGGTCAGGCCGGCGAGCTTCTCCGTGAGGTCCGCCGGGCGGTCCACGGACGGGTCGGTCACGCGGGTACGGGCGTCCGCGTACCGCGCCCAGTAGACCTCCTTGCGGCGGGCGTCCGTCGCCACGACGAACTCGCCCTCCAGCCCCGCCTGGCCGGCCGCGTACGCGATGCCGTCGAGCGAGCACAGGCCGCGGACGGGCACGCCGAGCGCGGCGCCGAAGGTGGCGGCGGTGACGATGCCGACCCGCAGGCCCGTGTACGGGCCGGGGCCGACGCCGACCACGATGTCCGTCACGGCGTCGAGCTTCAGGCCCGCTTCGGCGAGCACCCGGTCGACGGCGGGAAGCAGCAGCTCACCGTGCCGGCGCGCGTCGACCTGACGCGATTCGGCGATGACTTTGTCCCCGTCGTGGAGGGCGACGGTGACGGCGGGCGTGGCGGTATCAAGAGCGAGCAGCAGCACACTGACAGACTACGGCTCACCGTGGGGCGGGCGGTGCGCGCCCGGGCCGCGCGTGGGCCGAGCCGAGGGCGCGGCGGGGGCACGGGCGGGTGCTACGGTCAGCCGCAACGCCGTATCTATATGTACGTAGGACCAGACGTAGGACCAGGACCGGTGGTCCTGAGAAGGGTGCGCAGCCGTGGCACGCAGCAGCTCGGGGGTCTTCGTGGCCGCGCTCACCGCGGCGGCCCTCGCGGGGGTGGGTTTCCTCGCCGTCCAGGCCGAGGCCGCTCCCGACAAGCCGCACTCCTCGCACGCTGCGGGCGCGGGCGCCTCCGGCAAGGGCGAGGACAAGGGCAAGGACGGCGCACCGGCGGATTCCGGCACCGGTTCCGGCAAGGACGAGGGCGCCAAGGCGGCCCTGCCGGACGTGCCCGCGGGCTCCGGCACCGGCAAGCGCGTCGTCTACGCGCTCGGGCAGAAGCGGGTGTGGCTGGTAGGTGCGGACGGCAAGGCGACGCACAGCTTCGAGGTGGCGCCGAGCGCGGTGAACCCGGCGCCGGGCCCCTACGCGGTGACCTCGCGGGACGCCACGGGCACGGGGTCCGACGGCAAGGCCATCGAGCACGTCGTGCGCTTCCACAGGAACACGGCGGGCGTCGTCTTCGGCTTCAGCGCGGCGGTGGACGGCTCCCTGCCGGATCCGGCGGCCGCGGGCAAGAAGACGGGTGCCGTCCGGGAGATGCCCGCGGACGGGCGGGCCATGTGGGACTTCGCGCTGAACGGCACGAAGGTGGTCGTGGTCGCGTAGGGAGTCCTCCCGTACGCCACCCTTCGGACGGGACGGGGCGGGACGGGACGGAGCGCGGGACGGGCGGAGCGGCTGGGGGCGGGCTCCTACGCCGCGTCTTTCTCGCCGTCTCCCGGTGCCCCCGGTGCCCCCGGTACTCCCGGTGTCTCCGGCTCCCGCGGCGGCTTCGACACCGCGTCCGCCGCCGCGCAGGAAGCCAGCAGGTCACGCATCGAAGTCGAGGTCGACGGGGGCCGCTCCTCCGAGCTGGGCTCGGGCCGCGGCTGCCGCTGCTCTGGTGCCGGCATGGTGCCTCCTGGGGGGCATCTGGGCAAGGTTAGGTAGACCTAACCGTGTCTCTGCCTACCATGTGACCACGCCCGAAGCCGCCGATGCAACATCTTGCCGACGGCTTGTCGGAACGTACAGCGGTGTGCGGCGGCGCGCGTCTTCCTGCCCCGGACCGGGCCCGCCCTCAGCCGAGCGGCGAGAGGTCCACGCCCGCCCAGCGCGCGCCCACGCCCGTCACCCGGACGCTCCGCACGTCGTCCGTGTCCTCCGCCGCGTGGGCCACGTCCGCCGCGTCCGCGGCGCTCGCGCCCACCGCGCGGTGGATGACCACGTGCAGCCGGTCCTCCGAGAGCTCCTCGACCTTGCCGTCGCCCCACTCCACGACGATCACGGACTCGGGGAGGGAGACGTCGAGGTCCAGGTCCTCCATCTCGTCCAGGCCGCCGGACAGCCGGTAGGCGTCGACGTGGACGAGCGCGGGACCGCCGCCGAGGTGGGGGTGGACGCGCGCGATGACGAACGTCGGGGAGGTGACCGCGCCGCGGACGCCGAGCCCCTCGCCCAGGCCGCGGGTCAGGGTCGTCTTGCCCGCGCCGAGCTCGCCGGTGAGCAGCACCAGGTCGCCGGGGCGCAGCAGGCCGGCCAGCCGGCGGCCCACTTCCCGCATGGCGTCGGCGGTCCTGACCGTGAGCTCGGTACTCGTCACGGCACCGGCTCCGGCACTGGCTCCGGCACCGGCACCGGCGGTGGTTCCGGCACGGGTTCCTGGGGTGGCGGCGGTGATGTCAGGCTGGGCGCTCATACCGGCCGATGGTACGGGGCCGCGCGGCCCCGGCGCGTTTCAGGCGCGGCCGCGCGCCCCCGCCGCCGCGTGCTCCCCGCGCCCCAGCGCCGCGCCGCCGGCCGCCGCGGTGAGCAGCTCGGCCAGCTGGGCGGTGACGACCTCGGGCCGCTCCAGCATCACCAGGTGCCCGGTGTCCTCCAGGACGAGCAGCCGGGCTTCCGGCAGGGCGTCCGCGATGGCCTCGCTGTGCTCGCTCGGCGTGAGGAGGTCCTTGTCGCCCGCCGCGACGACCACCGGCATGGCGTCGAAGGCGCGCAGCGCCTTGCGCTTCTCGTGCTCGGCGAAGACGGGGTAGAACGCGGCGACGACGTCGACCGGCGTGGCCTCGATCAGCCGCTCCGCGAACCGCACGACCGCCGGGTCCACGTCCTTGGACCCGAACGAGTACCACCTCAGGATGCCCGCGAACAGGTCGGACGTGGCCCGGCGGCCCTTCTCGATCAGCTCGGGCCGGGCGGCCATCAGCTTGAAGGCGCCCGGCAGCACGAGCCGCCGGACCAGGCTCATCCCGACGGCCGGCAGCCCGTAGGTGTTCTCCGCGAGCCCGCCCGAGGACGTGCCGAAGAAGGCCGCGCCGACGACGCGCTCGGCGATCAGGCCGGGGTACTGCGCGGCCAGTCCCATCGTCGTCATGCCGCCCATGGAGTGCCCCACGAGCACCAGCGGCCCCTCGGGGGCGGCGGCGTCGATGACGGCCTTGAGGTCGCGGCCGAAGAGGTCGATGGAGACGGCGGCCGTGCGGCTGCGCTCGGAGCGGCCGTGGCTGCGCTGGTCCCAGAAGACCGCGCGGACGCCGGCGGCCCGCAGGGCGGCGCGCTGGAAGTGCCAGGAGTCCTGGCTGAGACAGTAGCCGTGGCTGAAGACGACCGTCAGGGGCGCGGCGGCGGACGTACGGCGGCCGCCGAAGAGCCTCCGGGAAGCGGAAGCGAGGGCCGAGGCGGAGGCCGAGTCCGCTTCCGCGCCCGCCCCGGCCTCGTCCACCTCGTAGTACAGCTGCGTGCCGTCCTCAGCGACCGCCGTGCCCGGCGTCCCGCGCAGCGTCCCGTAGGGGCCCACCGAGTCCAGGGCCAGCCGGGCGTTGCGGCGCATGCCGCGCCCCACCGTCAGCCGCTCGACCGCCACGCCGACCGCGGCTCCGGCGGCCAGGACGCCCAGGGCCGCTCCCGCGACCCCGGCGCCACGGCGCCAGCCGGGTCCCGCCCCGGCCCCGAGGCCGGCGGCCGCCGCGACGGCCTCGACCGCTTCGAAGGCCTCGAAGGCTTCGGCGGCCGCCGCCGCCGTGCCGGACGCCGTGCCCGCGCCCATGCTGTCCCTGTTCATCGCGCGCCCCCCGTGTCCCCGCTTTTCGGCATGTCCACGTCCACGTCCGCGTTCATCGTGCCCGTGCTCGTGCCCGCGTGGAGCGGGCCCAACCGTGCGGCCTATCCACCCGGCCTATTCGGTGTACCCGTCCACGTTCTCACCGACATAGACGCGGGGCACGCGATTGGAGATGCGCGTGACCACCTCGTAAGCGATGGTTCCGGTGGCCCGGGCCCAGTCCTCGGCGGTCGGCTCGCCCCGGTCGCCCGGCCCGAACAGCACGGCTTCCTCGCCCACCCGCGCCGTGTCGCCGCCCAGGTCGACCACGAACTGGTCCATGGCCACCCGGCCGGCCACCGTCCGCCACTTGCCGCCCACCAGCACCGGGCCCGTGCCGGAGCCCGCGCGCGGAATGCCGTCCGCGTAGCCCACGGGGACGAGCGCGAGGGTCGTGGGGGCCGGGGTGACGTAGTGGTGCCCGTACGAGACGCCGTGGCCGCCCGGCACCCGCTTCACCGACGCCAAGTACGCCGACAGCGTCATCACCGGCTTCAGGCCCAGCTCCTGCGGCGTGCCGACCTCGGGGCTCGGCGAGACCCCGTACATCGCGATGCCCGTCCGGACGAGGTCGAAGTGCGTCTCGGGGAGCGTGAGCGTCGCCGGGGAGTTGGCTATGTGCCGCACCTCGGGCTCGATGCCCTGCCGCTCCGCGTACGCCACCGCGTCCCGGAAGACCCTCAGCTGGGCCTGGATGGAGGGGTGGCCGGGCTCGTCGGCGCACGCGAAGTGCGACCAGACGCCCGTCACCTTCAGCAGGCCGGCCTCCTCCGCCTCGCGCGCCGCGGCGATCAGTTCCGGCCAGTCGTCGGGCTGGCAGCCGTTGCGCCCCAGACCGGTGTCGATCTTCAGCTGGACGCGTGCGGGACGGCCCGCGGCCCGCACGGCCTCCGCGATCTCCGCCAGCGCCCACAGGCCGCTGACCGTCACGTCGACGTCCGCCTCGATCGCCTCGCGCCACGGCCCGCCCGGCGTCCACAGCCAGCACATCAGCCGGCCCCGGTCGCCCGCCGCGCGCAGCGCCAGCGCCTCGTCCGGCGTGGCCGTGCCCACCCACTCGGCACCGGCCTCGCGGGCCGCCCGGGCGCACTGCACGGCGCCGTGGCCGTAGGCGTTCGCCTTGACCACGGCCATCAGCTGGGCCCGGGGCGCGCGGGCCTTGAGCGTGCGCACGTTGGCCCGCAGGGCGGCCAGGTCCACCAGGGCACGGGCGCGCATCGGGGTCTCGCGGACGCGGGTCGGAGTCTCGTTCATCCCCGTCAGTCTCTCAGGACGCCCGCGGAGGCGGTGACGGGTGGGCCTCAGGCTGTCATTTCGGGAGGCTTTCGGGAGGCTTTCGGGAGGCTTTCGGGGGGCTTCCGGGGCTTTTCAGGGGCCTCTCCGGGGCTTGTTCGAGAGCGCGCGGAGTATCCGGTGGTGAGACTGAGGACATGAGGACTGCCTACAGCGTCGAGACCGTACGGGCCGCCGAGGGCGCGCTCATGGCCCAGCTCCCCCACGGCGCCCTGATGCAGCGCGCCGCCGCCGGGCTCGCCGCCTCCTGTGCCGGACTGCTCAGGCGGGTGTACGGGGCACGTATCGCCCTGCTCGTCGGCAGTGGCGACAACGGCGGCGACGCCCTCTACGCCGGGGCCCGCCTCGCCCGGCGCGGCGCCGGGGTGACCGCCGTGCTCGTCGCCCCCGACCGGGCGCACGCCGCCGGGCTCGCCGCCCTGCGGGCCGCCGGAGGCCGCGTCGCCTCCGCCGAAGCCGCCGACCAGGCACTGCGCGGCGCGGACCTCGTCCTCGACGGGATCGTCGGCATCGGCGGCAAGGGCGGGCTGCGCCCGGACGCCGCCCAGCTCGTCCGGGCCGCCGCCGACGGCGGCGCGATCATCGTCGCCGTCGACCTGCCGAGCGGCGTCGACGCCGACACCGGCGAGGTACACGGCGCCGCCGTACGCGCCGACGCGACGATCACCTTCGGCGCGTACAAGCCCGGGTTGCTCGTCGACCCGGCCCGCGAGCACGCCGGCGCGCTCCGGCTGATCGACATCGGCCTGACGCTGCCCGCCCGGCCCGACGCCGAGGCCCTGCAGCACGAGGACGTCGCCGCGCTGCTGCCGCAGCCCGCCGCGGAGAGCGACAAGTACCGGCGCGGCGTCGTGGGCGTCGTCGCCGGCTCGGCCCGCTACCCCGGCGCGGCCGTCCTCGCCATCGCGGGCGCCCTGCACGGCGGCGCGGGCGCCGTGCGTTACGCCGGCCCGGCGGCGGACGCCGTCATCGCCCGCTTCCCCGAGACCCTCGTCTGCGCCGGCCCCCCGTCGAAGGCCGGCCACGTCCAGGCGTGGGTCGTCGGCCCCGGCCTCGGCGACGGGCCCGAGGCCCGGCAGGCGCTGGACGACGTCCTCGCCTCGGACGTACCGGTGCTCGTGGACGCGGACGGGCTGCGGCTGATGACGGCCGACGCCGTACGGGGCCGGACGGCGGAGACCGTCCTCACCCCGCACGCCGGGGAGGCGGCGGCCCTGCTGGGCGTCTCGCGCGACCGGGTCGAATCCGGACGCCTGGCGGCGGTCCGCGCCCTCTCCGAACGCTACGGCGCCACCGCCCTCCTCAAGGGCTCCACGACTCTGATCGCCTCCCCGGGCGGGCCGGGGCACGGCCGCCGCACGGTCCGCGTCAATCCGACGGGCACGCCGTGGCTGGCCACGGCAGGCAGCGGCGACGTCCTCTCGGGGCTCACGGGCTCCCTGCTGGCGGCGGGGCTCACGGGCTGGGACGCGGCGGCGGTCGGGGCGTACCTGCACGGGCTGGCGGCCCGGGAGGCGGGGGCCGCGCCGCTGACGGCGATGGGGGTGGCCGAGGAGCTGCGGGGGGTGTGGAGGGGTGTGCTCAGTTCGGATCGGCGGTGAGGGTCAGCCGGGAGCCGGGCGGCAGGGCGTCCTGGTTGAGGACGGGGCCCGTGTGTCTGATGCGCACGTCCACCGGCCCCAGGTTCCCCAGGGCCGCCAGGTCGACCGGCGCACCGCTCCCGTGCCTCTCCGGGTCCATGATGTTGATCTTCTTCAGGGCCGGGTAGGCCCGCGCCACGTGGGCGAGCCCGGACAGGCCGGTGCTCTCCTTCACGTGGAGCTCCTCCACTTGCAGGAGGGGCTCCACGTCGGCGAGGTACCGCAGGTCCTCCCCGTAGACCCGCAGGAACCGCAGCTCGGGCAGGGAGGCCAGCGCCAGCCGCTTCCGGGCGTCGCCGCCGTGGATCACCAACCGCTGCAGCGTGGGGTGACCCGCCAGGTCGGGCAGCTCGGCGGAAGCCGAAGCGCCGGGGCCGAGGTGCAGATACCGGATGCCCCGGGGCAACCGCACCTCGCAGGACGACGCCCAGAACCCCATGTCCTCCCAGTGCAGCGTCAGGTCCTGCAACTCCGTCATGGTGCGGAGCCGGTGGAGGCCCTGCGGCCAGCCTTCCAGCCACAGGTGCAGGGTCTGCAACCCTCCCAGGTCCAGAGCGTCCTCCAAGGCGTCACCGGCCTCCGGCCACCGGATCTGCACCCGCGGCCGCCCCCCGAGCCGCTTCAGCACGGCCAGGTGCTCGCGCGACTTCACCACGAAGTCGAGCCCGTCCTCGTACGCCAGCCGCCCGATCACCCCCTCCGCGTACGCCTCCGTCTCGAAGCGGTCCCACGCCCAGGCGAGCTGGGCCCGCACCTCCAGCGAGGGATGCGCGGCGTAGCGCGACAGCAGCGGCACCGCCTTCTCGTCCGCGACCGTCGTCGCCGCGACGACCACCGCGTGCGCGACCTCGTCCGAGAGCCCCTCCGGGCCGGGGAGCAGGTCGAGGACCACCTCTCCCGCCGCGGCGAGCGACTTCGCCGCTTCGAGGTCCCGCGGCGGTACGAGCTCCGCCGCCGCCTTCTCGACCCGCGCGCGGACCTCCCAGTCGACCTCCGTCGCGTGTTCGAGACAGGCCGCGGCGAGGAGGTGGAGCCGGGCGCGATGGGCCGGTTCCTTGTCGCCTCGCTCCAGGAGGAGCCGCAGCAACTCCGCCCGGGCCCGCGGCGGGGCGTGCCCGACCGCCATGCGCAGGACGTCCTCCCACTGGTCGTCGTGGGCGTGGTGGACGAGGACGTCGAAGTCCCAGTCGTCCACGGCGGCCTGGGCGCCGAGGTAGTCCTGGAAGGTGCGGTGGATGAAGTCGAGGGTCTCGTTCGTGGGGCGGCGCAGCAGCCCGCTGCGCAGGACGAGGTGGCGCAGTATGTCCTCGGCGCTGCCGCGGGCGGCGACGGCCGGCATCGCGGGGAGGGCCCGGTCGAGGATCTCGACGGCCTTGTGCCACTCGATGACCGAACGGCCGTTGCGGATCAGCCAGTAGGCGATCTTCTGCAGGAGGGCGACCTGCTGCGCGTGCTCCAGCTCGGGGCCGTCCCCGCCGACCACGACGCCGCGCTCGCGGTCGCGCCGGACGAGCAGGAGCTCCAGCGCGGCGCGGTAGAGCTCCATCCTCCCGTGCGGCAGGTAGCCCTTGCGGGAGCGGTTGAGGGCGCAGATCAGGGCGCACATCAACGGGTTGGTGGCGAGCATGCCGAGGTCGCGCTTGGTGACGACGGCGGTGGTGAGGGAGTCGCGGAAGGCGCGCAGGGGCTCGTGGTGGCGCGCGCCCGCGGCGTCGTGCCAGCGCTCGATGAAGGAGACGACGTCGCCGCGGCTCATGGGGAGCAGTTCGAGCTCGGTGAAGCCGGCGTCGGCGAGCCAGCCCTCGCGGACGGCGGAGGGGCGGGTGGTGATGACGTAGCGGGCGTCGGGGTAGGCGGCGAGGAGGTCCTTGACCCAGGTGAGGGTGCGGCGGCGGTCGGCTTCGGGGACCTCGTCGACGCCGTCGATCAGCAGCAGGGCCGTGCCCTCGGTGAGCCTGCGCGTGACCCAGCCCTGGGCGGCGGGCAGGCCGGCGAGAGGGCCTGCGGCCGAGGCCAGGAACTCTTCGGGCTGGGGGAGTTCGCCGCGGCGGATGAGCGTACGCAGGGGCAGCGTCAGCGGCATGCAGCCGCTGAGGTGGCCGAGGCCGGGAGGCAGGTCGCCGCGGGCGGTGATGGTGGCGAGCCATTGCAGCAGCGTCGTCTTGCCGGATCCGGCGGCGCCGCGCAGGAGCACGCGGCGGCGCCCGGCGAGGGCTTCCTCGGCGCGCTTGGGCGAGGGCGTGGAGTTCTCGGGCAGCCACTCCCCCATCGCCCCGGCCCCGGCGCCGGCCGCGCCGCTGCCCGAACCGCGCGCCGCGCCGCCGGTCAGCTCCAGGCTGAGGTAGGCGGCGTCCAGGGGCCAGGTCTCGCCCTCGCCGTCGGAGAGGGTCAGTCCGATGATCGTCAGTTCGCCGGACTTCTCGACGACGTAGTCGCGCAGGCGCCGCTCGAAGGCCTCGATCTCCAGTTGCCGGGGCGAGGCGAGGGAGCGCGACTCGGGCTTGTGCCCCACGAGCAGGCACTCGCTGAGGAACGCGAAGTCCTGCCAGAGCGTGGCCGACGGGGTGACGGTGAGCCGCCCGTGCCGCCAGCCGTTCGGGTCGGCGCAGACCACCCCGGCGAGCAGGCCGTCCACGAAGACGGCGGCGCCGGACATGCCGGCCCACGGCGAACCGCCGTCGGCGGGCGGCTGCGGGGGACCGTACTCGCTGTCGAGCACGTGCCGGCCGCTGAGCAGGTTGCTGCCCGGTTTGAGGGAGCCGACGACCTGCTCGGTGTCGAGCTCGCCCTCCTCGTCGCGCTGGACGTGCGGGAAGCCGATGGCCTGGGCTCCGGGCCAGACCCTCAGGTCGTAGGCGCGGCCCCACACCAGCGGTTCGAAGGCTTCGGCGACGTCCTCGGGGACGAGGTCGCGTTCGCCGACGAGCAGGGCGACGTCGCAGCGGCGGTTGTCGTCGCGCGCCCACACCACTCTGCAGCGCACCTGCCCGGCCCCGCCGGGGACTATGGCGCGCGGGTGGGCGCAGTCCCCGACCACGTGTGCGGCGGTCAGCACCAGGTTCGGCGCCAGCAGGTACCCGCTGCCCTGGCTCCGCCCGAATACCGCTGCAATGCGTTCCTTCGCCGGGTGCACCACTGTCTCCTTCGACGCTCGCCGCCACCCGACGATACGTCAGGCGAGCTGCGGTGACAGGGGGTTCGCGCAAGTACGGGCGGCGCTGCCGGGGCGCAAGTGCCGCGTCCGATTCCCGCCGGTCATCGGGGGTGCGAAGGCGAATGCTGGTGCACATGAACGCGAACGACAACAGCAACAAGGCCCCTCTCGCCGGCAAGGCCGCCCTCGTCACCGGCGGCAGCCGCGGCATCGGCGCCGCCGTCGCGCGGCGGCTGGCCGGGGCGGGTGCCGACGTGGCGCTGACCTACGAGCGCAGCGCCGACCGCGCGGCGGCCGTGGCCGGTGACATCGAGGCGGGCGGGCGCCGCGCCCTGGCGATCCGGGCCGACAGCGGTGACGTCGACGCCGTCACCGGTGCCGTGGACCGGGCCGCCGCGGAGTTCGGCAGGCTCGACATCCTGGTGAACAACGTGGGCCTCTTCCCCGTGGGCTCCTTCCAGGAGCTGGGGGCGGAGGAGTTCGACCGGACGGTCGCGGTGAACGTCCGCGCGCCGTACCTGGCGTCGAGGGCGGCCGTGCGCCACATGACCGGCGGCGGTCGGATCATCAGCATCGGCAGCAACATCGCGGGGCGTACGGTCTTCCCCGGCCTGACCCTCTACTCCCTCACCAAGACCGCCCTGACCGGCATGACGAAGGGCCTGGCCCGCGACCTGGGTCCGCGCGGCATCACCGCGAACCTCGTCCACCCCGGCCCGACGGACACCGACGCCAATCCGGCGGACTCCGCGCACAACCCGAACGCCGACACCATCCGCGGGTTCACGGCCCTCGGCCGGTACGCGGAGCCGGACGACATAGCGGCGGCCGTCGTCTACCTGGCGGGAGACGGGGGCCGGTACGTGACGGGTGCGTCGATCGAGGTGGACGGGGGCTTCACGGCGTGAGGACACGGCCGGGGCGCGGCGTCCCGGCACCGAGCCCCGGCCCGGTGCGCCCGCGTGAGCGCACCGGGCCGGGGCCTTGCGGGCAGACCAGGCAGACCGGGCAGACGGGGGCTACCCCCGCACCTGGGCACGGAGCGCGGCCGTGAACCACTGCGTGGCCGGCTCCATGTCCGGCAGCGCCCACCCGTTGATCACGGCGACGAGCCGCCAGTACCGGCCGTAGCGCGGGTCGTTGCCGGTCTCCAGCCGCTCCAGCAGCCAGGCCCGGAACTCCGGCCCGTCCTCGCGGCGCGAGACCTCGGCGAGGACCGCGGCGATCTCGTCGACGACCGGCCGGGCCTCGGGGGCGTCCGGGGCGATCCCGGCCTCCCGCGCCTCGGCCGTCCGCTCCTTGATCGCCTGCGCGGCCCCCTTCGTCCGCTCGCCGTCGGGCTGCCCGGACTCCTGCCAGGCCCGGGTCTGGTCCTCGGCCGCCCGGCGGATCCCGGCCCGGAACTCCTCGTCCTGGACGAGCTCGGCGAGCTCCACCCAGGCGTCGAGTTGCTCCGGCGAGGGGTCCTCCGGCAGCCGGGGCATGCCGTTGCGCATCGAGGCGAGGAAGTCCGGGTCCACGTCCAGGCCCTCGAAGGTGGTGTCGATGAATTCGCCGATCAGGCGGCGCCGCTCCTGATCGCAGAGGGTTGCGAGCTTGTGCATGAGTTCCAGCTCCTCGGGTGTGGACCCGCGGCCGGCCACCGCCCGCAACACGGCCTGACGCAATCGCAGGGTGCGGATCTGCACGTCCAGAGCCTCGGCGTGGACGGCCGCGACCTCGGGGACGGTGATCTCCCGCTCCAGCACCTGCCGGATGACGGGGAGCCCCACGCCGAGGTCGCGCAGCGTCCGCACGAGGCCGAGGCGCGCGAGCGCGTCGGGGCCGTAGAGGCGGTAGCCCGCGGGTGTGCGGGTGGTCGGCGGCACCACGCCCGTGTCGGACCAGAACCGGATCGTCCTGACCGTCAGCCCGGTCAGCCGGGCCAGTTCCCCGATGGAATGCAGAGAGTGCGGAGAATGCGGGGAATGCGCGGAGTGCACGGAGTACGAGGTGTCGTCGTCCATGTCCCTCACCTTGGAGTCTCCGGTCGCTGGAGAGTCAACAGCGGATTTTCCGAGGGGATACGGCACACGCAACAAATGAGACAAAAGGGGCGAATTATGCGCCAGACTTGGCCGCGCACCAACCCCCCATCCCCGGGAGTTCCCATGACACCCAGCACCAAGACGGCCGCCACGGCGGCCGCCACCGCCACGCTCCTGGCCGCCGCGGGCGCGGGCGCGGGCGTGGCCACCGCCGACGCCGTCCCCATCGGCCACGCCGACAAGTCCCCCGGCCTGATCTCGGGCAACACGATCCAGATCCCCCTCCGCGTGCCCATCACCCTGTGCTCGTTCCCCATCAACGTCATCGGCCTGCTCAACTCGGCCTCGGGGAACGTCTGCATCAGCGACTAGCCCCATAAGCCCCGCCCGCGTGCCTCCGGAGGAGGAACACACGGACGGGGCCGTGGTGACACTCCTCAGACGAGGGTGATCCCCGCCTGGGCCTTGATGGTGTCCACGGCCTCGCGGGTGAGCAGCCGCAGGGGCACGACGGTCCACCGGTGGCCCTTGCGCATGATCACAGCCTTGCCGTCCCGGGTGCGCCCGATGTGCACGAATCCGTGATCGCGCCGCAGGTCCCTCACCAGATGCTCGCCGTGGATCATGCGCTACTTCCCTTCGCGCTCCTCGTCGTCGGCCATGCCGGCGTAGACGCTGCCGTTCTGAGAAACCTGCGTTCCCGGGTCCGTGACCTCGTCGCGGCGCTCCTCCGGATCCCAGTCGTCCTCGGACTGCTTACCCATTGTCGCCCTCCTTCCCGTACGGCGCCGTACGACGCGGGGACGGTCCCCGCACGACCGCGCCGCGGTTCACCCGCCGCTCCCCCACCGGCTCGCCCGGTTCGCCTCCGCGACCTTCGCGCTCAGCGTCTCGCGCTGCGCGCGGGTCGAGCACGTGCAGGTGAGCAGGGAGTGCCGGGGGCTGAGGTCGATCCCGTGGGCCGTCGCCCAGACGTAGACGCCGCACGCGGCCGGCTTCTCCTGCGCCGGAGGCGCGGCCGGGGCTGCCGGGGCGATCACGGCGGCCGGCGCCGAGGCGGCACGCTCCTGCGTGGCCGGTTCGCGACCGAACCTCAGCCAGGCGGCGAGGCGGCGGATACTCTTGCGCATGTTGACGCTCCTATGCGGCGTTGGCCACGCCCCCGGGCCGTTCGCCCGGCCGCGGGGGTCCTTCCGACCACCACAGAGTGGCGAGTCAACAAGGCCGGAACTACCAGCAGTTGCTGATAGCTCCGGCCATCGCCTCGCCGTGCGTCACCTGCCCAGCCAGGCCCCATAGTTGCTGAACGTCTCGGGCATCCGCCGCTTCGCCGATTCCAGTCCTGCGAACGTCTCCCGCACCGTGGGGTGGTAGCGCGTCTGCTGCGGCGCCACCTTCCGGGCCAGCTGCAGGTTCCTGAAGGCCGCGTCCGTGCGGCCGGTCCACAGCTCGGCGCGGGCGACCTCGGTGTAGTGGTGCGCCCGGCGGGACGGCGGCCAGGCGTCCGGGATCGCCGTCTCCTCGGCTGCCCGCACGGCCTCGGGGTACCGGTCCAGCTCGGCGAGGACGCTCACGTGGTGCGCCCCGACGTTGGTCGGCCCGAAGGACAGCCACTGCACCTTCCCGGCCTCGCCGGTGCGCTCGGCGATCCGCCGCGCCTCGCCCAGGTGGCCCGTGGCGGCGTCCCCGTCCTTGTCGCGGCCCGCGAGCACGGCGGCGCCCAGGTGCAGCTGACCCGTGACGACGTCACGCGTGCGCCCCGCTTCGGCCTGCGCCAGGGTGGACATGCCGAGCTGGACGAGCCGCTTGCCCGTGCGGTAATTGCCGGCGCGGAGGTAGGCCAGGGCCCGCAAGTACTGCCGCATGCCGCCGAGCACCGGGTCCGAGGCGCGCTGCGCGGCCCACTCCAGGCGGTCCAGCGCGACCGTGCAGAGGTCGAGGAAGCCGAGCTTCGTGGTCACGTCGTACGCCGTCCGGTACGTGCTGGCCAGGACCCGCCAGCTGCGGTCACCGGGCGAGGCGTGTGCCGCCGTGGTGGCCTCGTGGATCAGCCCGGGCAGGGCGGCGGCGACCTGCTTGATGCTGGTCGCGCGGACCATGGCGCACAGGTCCTCGGCGTGCGCCTCCAGCTCCGCCAGAGGGCGGGGGGTGACATCGGGGTCGGGCCCGAGGTCGTAGACGTCCAGCGCTTCGCGGATCGGCTGGATCAGCCCGTCCAGCTGGTCCGCCCGCAGCTCGTCCAGGTAGGGCTGGCCGGTCAGTTCGGTGACCGGCAGCGACAGTGCACGGGCCAGCGCCCCGATGACCGACGGGCTCGCGGGCAAGGCGCCCTGCTCGACCTTGGTCAGGGTGCTGTAGGAGACGTGGGCCAGGTCCGACAACTCGCGCTGCGTCAGGCGCCGGACCTTGCGCGCGCGGGCGATGCGCGCGCCGGTGTGCTCGTCATTGCGCGGGGGCATACGGGGCTCCGTTTCTGACGTGACACGGAAACCGTACTCCCGCCCTACGACAGGGCGGGGGGGGGGGGGGGGGGGGGGGGGGGGGGGGGGGGGGGGGGGGGGGGGGGGGGGGGGGCG
>NZ_JBPQTS010000161.1:0-16632 GCF_051386455.1 Streptomyces sp. URMC 124 | reverse complement strand
CCCTCGGGCTCCCCGGCTTCCGCCGCCGCCCCGGCCTCCCCCGCGGCCCCGCAGCGGGGCCGTCCCGCCGTGGACTGGAGGATCCGCTTCGGTGCGCTCGCCCTCATATGGGGGTGCAGCTTCCTGTTCATCAAGCTCGGCACCGACGGCTTCCCGCCGCTGTACGTCTCCTTCGGGCGGATGTTCTTCGGTGCGGCGGTGCTGGTCACGATGCTGGCCGTGAAGCGGCAGCGCCTGCCGCGCGCCGCGCGCACCTGGGCCCACCTGGCCGTGGCCGCCTTCCTGCTCAACGCCCTGCCGTTCACGCTCTTCGCCTACGCCGAGCTGCGCATCCCCTCCACGCTCGCCGGCATCTGCAACGCCACGACCCCGCTGTGGGGCATGCTCCTCTCGCTCGTGGCGCTGTCCGAGGACCGGCCGACGCGGCGCCGCTTCGCGGGTCTGGCCATCGGCTTCGCCGGCGTGCTGACCGTGCTCGGAGCCTGGCAGGGCTTCTCCGGCCAGGACGCGGCGGGCACCGTGATGGCTCTCGCCGCCTCCGCCAGCTACGCGGTCGGGTGGATCTACGTCCGGCGCACGCTGGCCGATACGGGCGACTCCAACCTCTCGAAGTCCGGCGCGCAGCTGCTCCTGGGCACCGCCCAGCTCGCCGTCGTCGCCCCGGTGTTCGCGCCGGTGCCGACCTCCTTCCCCGCCGTGCCGCTGCTGGCCGTCTTCGCCCTCGGGGCGCTGGGCACGGGGCTCGCCTTCCTCGTGCAGTACGGGCTGGTCGCCGAGGTCGGGCCCACGACGGCCACCATGATCACCTACCTCGTGCCGGTCGTGGCGACCGCCGCCGGTGTGGCCTTCCTCGGGGAGACGCTCAGCTGGAACACCCCCGTGGGCGCACTGATCGTGCTGGCCGGCGCCGCCCTGACCCAGAGCAAGACCCAGAGCAAGACCGGGAGCCAGACCGGGAACAAGACCCTGAGCGGGAGCCGGGGCGGGAGCCGGGGCGGGAGCCGGGAGAAGAACCGGAACAAGGAACACAGCGCGGCCTGAGGCGCCGGCCGAGCGGCGGGGCCGTCAGTCGTAACGCCCCGCCGCCGAAGGGCGGGTCACGGACGCCAGGGCGTCGGCGACCTGCTCTATCTCGTCCACGGTCAGATCCGAGACGGTCAGCCGCACCGCCGGCGGCGACGCGAGCCGGAACCGGGCCCCCGGCGCGACCGCCCACCCCGCGTGCAGCAGCCGGGCGACCGCCGCCGTCTCATCGGGCACGGGCAGCCATACGTTCATCCCGCTGCGCCCGTGCGCCTCGATCCCCCGCTCGCGCAGGGCCCGCACGAGCGGATCGCGCCGGCGCCCGTACGCTCCGGCGACCTGTGCCGCGTCCACCGCGCCGCTGCGCCACAGATGCACGACGGCGTCCTGCAGGATGTGGCTGACCCAGCCGGGGCCCAGCCGCTGCCGACCGCGCACGCGATCCACGGTGACGGCGTCACCGGTGAGCACCGCGAGCCGCAGATCCGGCCCGTACGCCTTGGCGACGGAGCGCACGACGACCCAGTGGTCGGTGCAGCCCGTCAGGCTGTTCAGCGGCAGATCGACGATGCCGTGGCCGTGGTCGTCCTCGATGAGCAGCGCCTGCGGATGACCGGAGAGCACGGCGCGCAGCTCGCGCGCACGGGCCTCGCCGACCACCGCCCCGGTGGGATTCTGTGCCCGGCCGGTGACGACGACGGCCCGCGCGCCCTGGCGCAGCACCCGGTCCGCGGCCTCCGGCAGCGGGCCGTCGTCGTCGACGGGCAGGGGGACGGGGCGCAGCCCGAGGGCCGGGACCAGATCGAGGAGGCTGCCCCAGCCGGGATCCTCGACCGCGACAGCGTCACCGGGCCGCAGGTGCACGGCGAGCACGCGCTCGATGGCGTCGAGCGCACCGGAGGTGACGGCCAGCGGGCCGCCGGGGATGCCGTCCGCATCGAAGGCCGCCCTGGCGAACCGCTCAAGCTCGGTGTCGACGGCCGGAGCCCCGTAGAGCGCGGGGGCCTCGGCGGCACGCGCGGCGGCAGCGGCGAGCGCCTCGCCGAGCGGGGGCAGCAGGGCGGGATCGGGATTGCCCGCCGAGACGTCCCGCACGCCCTCGGGAGCCTCGACGTGCAGGAGCTCGCGGGGTGTGCTGGCCGGGCGGTGGCGCACCCGGCTGCCGCGGCGCCCGGCCGTCTCGATCACTCCGCGCTCGCGCAGCGTGCGATAGGCGGCGGCGACCGTATTGGGATTGACCCCCAGCTCCACCGCCAACTCCCTCATGGGAGGCAGCAACTCGCCCGGGGCGAGCCTTCCCGTGCCCACGGCGCGCTCCACGCTCGCGGAAATCTCTGCTGCGCGGCGACCCTCGATCCGATACTCTCCTAGCACAAAGAAGATTATGCACTAGTGCAATGGAGTTCGCAATGGCTGTTGCGCCGCCCGCCGCGTACGAGCAGACCGACCGGACCACCCCCACCCGCCTCCGCGAGCGCGCCTCGTACGACCGCGAGGTCGTGCACGCGATCCTCGACGCGGGGTACGTGTGCCACCTCGGCTTCGTGCGCGAGGGGGCGCCGGTCGTCCTGCCGACGCTCTACGGGCGCGTCGGCGACCGCCTCTACGTGCACGGCTCGACGGGTTCGCGCCCGCTGCGCAGCGCGGGCGGAGCCGGGGAGGCGAAGGAGACGGGCATGCCGGTCTGCGTGACCGTCACCCACGTCGACGCCCTCGTCCTCGCACGCTCCGCCTTCCACCACTCCCTCAACTACCGCTCGGTCGTGGTGCACGGGACCGCCCGGCAGGTGACCGACGAGCAGGAGAAGCGCGCGGCCCTCGATGCCCTGGTGGAGCAGGTCACGCCGGGCCGGGCGGCGGACTGCCGCCCGGCCTCGGCCAAGGAGCTCGCCGCGACGGCCGTGCTCCGCATCGACCTCACCGAGGTCTCGGCCAAGACGCGCACGGGGGGCGTCAACGACGACATCGAGGACCTGCCGCTCCCCCACTGGAGCGGCATCGTCCCCGTGGCCCCCGCGTACGGCACGCCCATACCCGACAAGCACCTGGCGCCCGGCACCCCCGTGCCCGGCTACGTCACCGCTCTGTGAGCGGAGCCGCGAGCGGCTCGACCGGCGACGGAACGGCCGCGGCCGGGGCCGCCGCCCCGCGCGCCTCCGCGGCGGCCAGCGCCGCCACGGCGCACAGCAGCACCGCCGTGCCGAGCGCGGTCGCGGCCGTGAGGCGCTCGCCCAGCAGGGTCACCGCGATGACCGCCGCCGTGACGGGCTCCAGCAGGGTGATCACCGACACCGTGGTGGCCCGCACCACTACGAGCCCGGCGAAGAACAGGCCGTAGGCCAGCGCCGTCGGCACCGTCACGAGATAGGCCCCCAGCGCCAGCGTGCGGCCCAGGTGCCCCTCCTGCGGCCACAGGCCCTCGGCGGCCGCGAGCGGCAGGAGGCACACGGTGCCGACCGCGAAGGAGGTCACGGTCGTGGTGAAGGGATCGGTGGCCCGGTTCTCGCGCTCCAGCACGCGCGCGTAGACGGTCACGACGGCGTATCCGGCGGCGGAGAGCAGCGCGAGCGCCACCCCCGCCGGGCGCACCGCGCCCGTGCCGTCGTTGCCGAGCATGAGCACGGCCAGCCCGGCGCACGCGCCGCCGACGGCCGTGGCGCCTCCGCCGCCGAGCCGTTCCCCCATGAGCAGGCGCCCGCCGAGGGCGACGAGGACGGGCGAGGCGCCCAAGGTGACCACGGTGCCGACGGCGATCCCTGTCGCCTCCACGGCCGCGAAGTAGGCGGTCTGGAAGACCGTCAGGCCGATGCCCGTGACGAGCACGCGCGCCGTCCTGCGCGGCCAGGCCTCGTAGGGCCGTGCGGCGCGGTCACGGGTACGGGCGGCGCGGCGCCGCATCAGGAGCCGGGCGGCCAGCAGCAAAACAAAGCCGCCGGCGGTGCGCCAGAAGGTCAGCGCGGCCGGGCCCAGGCCGCTGCTGCCCATGAGGAGGCCGGCGGTGGCTCCGGTGGTTCCCCACGAGGCGGCCGCGACGGCCACGTAGAGCAGACCTCGACGCACGGACATGCCGCCTGCCGGGACCGGCGAGGACGGAGGGACCGAGAGGACGGAGGACGAGGAAGCCGAAGAAGCCGAAGACGGCGAGGAAGGCGAGGAGGCCGAGGTGGCCGGAAGGTGCTCGGCCTGCGCGGTGGCCGGGCAGGACGACGGAGCGGAACGGGGCATGACTGTTCTCCCGCGGAAGACGTGAAGTGATCGCTGGTCCGTCGTGCGGGCAGCGGCGATCCGCCCGGGGGCTCCACCCCGGGCCCGGTCTTCCGGGTGCGGCCGCCCGCGCTAGGCGGCGGGAGGCGGCAGAACGGTCTTGTGCATGATCGTCACCCTAGGCCGGTCGCGTTCCGGCGGGCAACTCCCCCTGACCGCCGGCGTCCGCCGCGGAGACCGCCGCCTTTCCCTCGCCCTGCGCCACCGGCGTCGCGGCGGGCTTCTTGGGCGTGGAGGACTGGGCGATGAAGGCGCCCACCAGCACGAGGGCGCCGCCGGTGATCTGCGGCAGCGAGAGGTGCTCGCCGAGCAGCACCCAGGCCAGCACCGTGGCGACCACCGCCTCCAGGCAGGCGACCACCCCCGCCACCTGCGGCGAGAGCCTGCGCACGGCGAGCACGCCGGTGGCGTACGCGGCCACGGTGGCGATCAGCACGACCCAGGCGAGGAGCAGGACGGCGGGCACCTCGGTGCCGCTGATCCCGGCGCTCCCGGCGAGCACGGACCAGTCCATGCCCCAGGGGCGCGCGACGACCGTGAGGACCAGGGCCCCGATGAGCAGTCCGTAGGCGATGACGCCCAGGGGGTCGGCGGGCTCCTCGCCGTCGGCGCCGTGGTCGGAGAGCACGAAGTAGCCGACCTGGCAGCAGGCGGCGCCCAGCGCCAGCATCAGACCGACGGCGTCGAAGCTCATGCCCGCCCAGACTTCCACCACGCACGCGAGCCCGGCGACGGCGAGCGCCACGCCCACGGCCGCGGCACGGCTGACCGGCCGGCGCTGCACGAAGCGCACCCAGCCGAGCAGGAGCGCCGGGCCGAGGTATTCGACGAGCAGGGCCACGCCGACCGGGATCCGGGATATCGCACCGAAGTAGCAGGCCTGGACGCCGGCGACGGCCAGCAGACCGAAGCCGGCGAGGAGAGCGGGGCGGCGGGCGACGAGGGCGCGGTGGCGCCAGGCGACCGGCAGCAGGACCAGGGCGGCGCCGGCCGCCCGCAGCCACACCACGTGGAGCGGGTCGAGACCCGCCTGGATCAGCGGCTTGGCCGCAACACCGGAACCACCGAACGCGAGCGCGGAGACCAGGGCGAGGCCCAGGCCCGCGCTTCTCTCCTGAGAGGCATGCATCGGGTCATCATGCCAGCAGATGACAGGAGCGTCACCCTCGAACACTCCTGACAGTTTCCAGGACCCCGGCGCGGCGGCCTGCTTGCCGCGTCCCCTGCGCAACTCGTGCGGAACGTAAGGAACTCACGAAGCGTCGAGGCGAGCCGCGAGCACCTCCGTATCCACTCCGGCACGGCGCATGACCTCGGCCGCGCGGCACCGGTGGTCGAGGGCCAGCACCGCGAGGAGGTCCGTGCCCTCGGCCCGGGCGGCGCCCCGCGCGCGGGCCCGGGCGAACGCGCCCTCCATGGCGGCGGCCGCGGCGGGCGACCAGCCGGGCGCCCGGCAGGCGAGGAGGACGGGCAGCGAGCCGGAGTCCTCGACGGTGCCGCTCCAGCGCAGCCCGTAGCCGATGGTGCGCTGGACGAGATAGCCGAGCAGCCGCACGGACTGCCCGGCGCTCCCCTGCCCGGCGCTCCCGCCGTCCACGGCGCGGGACACCTCGGGGTCCGATTCCATCAGGGTGTGGAGCAGGTGGGCGGTGTCGACCTGGCGGTCGCCGTCCCGCACGGCGCGCCTGCGGGCACCCGCGACCGCCGCTGCCAGTTCGGCGCTGAACAGGCTCTCCCGGGCGACGTCCGCCGCCCCCGTATCTCCCACGCGGCTTTGCACGCTCCCACCCCATCAGTCACGAACCGCCCGGTCATCCCCGTAGGGGAGCATTCGCGCATCCCACGCGGGTTGGGCACGGGCCGCCGTTTCCTCCTCCTTGAGGAGGACGGCCGCGCAAGCGTTCTCAGGGGTGTTCACCCTTCTCCGGTCTCAGGCCTCGCCGGCCAGGGTCAGGAAGGCCTCCAGCAGCCCGAAGCCCACCTGGCGGGCCTCCTGCATCGCCTCCCAGTCGACGCCGCGACCGGCGTCCTCCCAGGGGGGCCTCCGGGGGGCAGGATCGAGGCCCGCACGTCCCCCGGTGCACGCCCCCGGCGCGCACGTCTCCCGGCGCGCACGTCCCCCGCGACCGCCCCGGCCGGGCCACTTTCGTGAATTGGCTCTGGCCTGCGGGTTCTTCGCGCCCTTAGCGTCCGGACATGCGCATTCGAATCGTCGACGCCTTCACCGACCGCCCCTTCGCCGGCAACCCGGCCGGGGTCGTCCTCTTCGACTCCGGGGAGTTCCCCGACGACGACCGGCTCCAGCGGATCGCCGCCGAGGTCAACCTCTCCGAGACCGCCTTCGCCCGCCCGCTCGCCGACGCCTCGCAGGGCGCCGACTGGGCGCTGCGCTGGTTCACGCCCCTCACCGAGGTCGACATGTGCGGCCACGCCACACTCGCCACCGCGCACGTCCTGCACACCACGGGCACCGCCACCGGCACGGTCCGCTTCGCCGCCCGCTGCGGCGTCCTCACCGCCACGGCGCACGAGGACGGTGCGATCACGCTGGACTTCCCGACCGCCCCGCTCGCCCCCGTCCCCCTTCCCGAAGGGGTGACCGAGGCCCTGGGCGCCGAGGTCCTCAGCACGTACGACACCGGTCCGCACATCGGCGACCTGCTGGTCGAGCTGGCCGACGAGAAGGCCGTACGGTCCCTGGCGCCCGACGTCCGCGCCCTCGCCCGGCACTCGCGCCGGGGCATCATCGCCACCGCCCCGGCCGAGGACCCGGCGCGCGGCTACGACTACGTCTCGCGCTGTTTCTTCCCCAACGTCGGCATCGACGAGGACCCCGTCACCGGCAGCGCGCACACCGCACTCGCCCCCTTCTGGTCCGCACGGCTCGGCCGCGACGACCTGACGGGGCTCCAGGCGTCCGCCCGGACCGGCCTGGTGCGCACCGGGCTGCGCGGCGACCGCACGCTGCTGACCGGCTCCGCTGTCACCGTCATCGAGGGCGACCTGCTCGCGTGAGCGGCGTGGGGGCGGGGTGGGAGCGGGGCGGACACCGGGGCGCGGCCTGAGGCCGGGCCGGCATCAGGCCGTGGGCAGCCACCCCACCTTGCCCGCGAGCAGCGCGTAGCCGACGAACGCCACGATGTCGATCAGCGCGTGCGCGGCCACCAGCGGCCCGACTCGCCCCCACCGCCGGTAGAGCAGGACGAAGACCACGCCCATCACCATGTTCCCGACGAACCCGCCGACGCCCTGGTAGAGGTGGTACGAACCGCGCAGCACGGCGCTCGCCGCAAGGGCAGCCGCCGGGGTCCAGCCCAGCTGCCCCAGCCGCCGCAGCAGGTACCCGACGACCACGACCTCTTCCAGCACCGCGTTCTGCACGGCCGAGGCGACGAGGACGGGGATCTTCCACCACACCTCGGGCAGCGACTCCGGCACCACCGTCAGGTTGAAGCCCGCGGCCCGGACGCCGAGGTAGAACAGCAGGCCGGTGCCGCCGATGGCCGCCGCCACGCCGGTGCCGCGCGTCAGGTCGAAGCCGGGGCGGTCCCGGTCGAGACCGACCGCGCGCAGGCCCGGCGCCCCTTCCCGCAGCAGCAGGTGCGCCACCAGGAACACGGGGACCAGCGCTGTCGCGATGCCGAAGACCTGCCAGGACAGGTCGAGCCAGGGCCGGCCGGGAGCGTGCGAGGCGTTGAGGTTGGCGGCCTGGTCCTTCAGCCCGCCCGGCCTGGTGAGCGCGCCGACGAAAGAGATCAGGGACGACACCGCGCTGGCCCCGAGCGACAGCGCCAGGACCAGGAGCGTCTCGCTGCGCAGGGTGCCGCGCCGGGCCGCTGCGCCACCGGACGGCGGGCCGCTCCGGGCTCCGGGCAGGATGCCGTCCTCGCCCTGCGCGTTCTGCCGCACCTGTGCCTCCGCTTCCTCCCGCCCCGCCGGCGGGGCGACGCCTGCCGGCCGCCGCTCGGACCGGCGGCCGCCGTCACAGCTTGCCCGACGCCCCGCGGCGGGTGGGCCAGGGGGTACGGGAGGGGAGGACGTGTCAGGCCGCGCGTCAGTGGTGTCCTGGGTTAGTGGTGCCCCGGGTTAGTGGCACCCCGGGCCAGTGGTGTCCCGGGCTCCTGTCGGTCGCGTCGGGTGCCGTGTCAGTCGCCGTAGCCCTCCGGCCAGGTGTGCACCGGCGCACCGGTGCGCATCAGCTCGCAGTAGCGCCGCGTGGTGACGGCCAGCGCCTTGTGGCGGTCCATGCCGTGCTCCAGCGCCCGGTGATAGGCCGCGGCCTGCCAGGACGCCCCGTTGGTGCGGCTGCGGCAGCGCCCTTCGATCACGCCGAGGTACCGGTCGCGGTCGGAGGGTTCCACGCCCCAGGCGTCGAGCCCGGCCGCCGCGAGCGGCAGCAGCTCCTCCTGGACGAGACGGACGGCCGGCCGGCGTTCCAGCGTGCCCGCCCGGCCCGCCCGGGGCCAGCGCAGCGAGGCGTCGATGCCGTGCCGGCAGGCCGCGTCGAAGTTCTCGGCGGCGACGCGGAAGGGCATTCTGGTCCACACCGGCCGCGGCTCCTCGGCGAGCGCCCTGACCAGCCCGTAGTAGAAGGCGGTGTTGGCGATGACGTCGGTGACGGTGGGGCCGGCGGGCAGCACCCGGTTCTCCACCCGCAGGTGCGGTACGCCGTCGGCGACCCCGTAGACGGGCCGGTTCCAGCGGTAGACCGTCCCGTTGTGCAGCGTCAGCTCGTGCAGCATCGGCACTCCGCCCGCCTCCAGGACACGCACCGGGTCCTCGTCGTCGGAGATCGGCAGCACCGGCGGGAAGAAGCGCAGGTTCTCCTCGAACAGCTCATACGCAGAATCGATCCAGCGCTCCCCGAACCAGGTGCGCGGCCGCACCCCCTGAGCCGTGAGCTCGGGCGGGCGGGTGTCCGTGGACTGGACGAACAGCGGCGGGCGGGACTCGCGCCACAGCTCCCGGCCGAAGAGGAAGGGGGAGTTGGCCCCGACGGCGATCTGCGCGGCCGCCACCGCCTGCGCGGAGTTCCACACGGCGGCGAACCGCCCGGGCGTCACCTGCAGGTGCAACTGCACGGACGTGCACGCGGCTTCGGGGGCGATCGACTCCGCGGTGCAGGTCAGCCGCTCGACACCCTCGATGTCGATCGTGAAGTGCTCGCCCCTGGCGGCCACCACCTGTGCGTTCAGCATGGCGTAGCGCTCGTCCGCGGAGAGGTTCGCCGACACCAGGTGACGGTCCTCCAGAGTCGGCAGAATTCCGATCATCACGATCCCGGAATCGACCTCCCGGGCCTTCCGGTCGGCATAGGAGAGAGTCGTCCGCAACTCCTCGGCAAGCTGATCCAGGACGCTTCCGGACAACCGGTGCGGAACAATATTCACTTCCAGGTTGAACCGGCCGAGTTCGGTCTGGAAATCACCGCTCGCGATACGCTCGAGCACCTCGGCGTTCACCATGCTCGGCATCCCGTCGGCCCCCGCGAGATTCAGCTCGATCTCCAGGCCCATGAGATTCCTGGGACGGTCGAAACGCTTCTCTTCCAGCAGCCTCCCCAGCGCTTCCAGGCACTGCCGGAGCTTTGCCCGGTGACGCTGCCTGCCGGTGAGGTCGACGCCCCCGGCCACGACCTTGTCCCCCATCGCAGGGTCCCTCCTCACGTGGGTCGCCGCGGCGCCGGCCGCTAGTGTCACGGTCGATGATGCCCAGCCAATGTGATCGATAACGCCCCGCCGGCACCGCATACCCGCTACGCTCACGGCAACGCATCCCGTGGCACATTCCGTGGGCATGACGGGCCGTCCGGCCTTTGCCGATAGCACCGGTGCGACGCCGGTGATAGCGCTGGTGATAGAGCTGGTGATAAACACCGACGAGATTCGGCCTACCCTGTCCGGGGCAGAATGCGAGGTGGCGTGCCCGCACTCGGCACAGAATCACCGAAATCACCCTCCGACGAGGCCCTGATATCCCCTTGCCGGAAATACGGGCGACAGCTAGCCGAAACACCATGTGAACACGTGTCGTATAAACTTCGGGGACGAGGCGGAGAGTAGGCGCCACGGCCCCGGCAGCCGGTAAGGTCCCGGCCCCCCTCTGACCCCGCACGCCGACAGCGTCGTCCGCACCCTGCCCAAGCACCACGTGTCTCCGAAGTGAGAGGCGACCCACCATGCCGCTGCATGTCCCCCCTGCCCCTGCGCCTGCCCTGCGCAGTGTCCTGAGCGCCCTCGGCTCCCCCTCCGCCGTCCGCGAGGCCCGCACCCCGTCACTGAAGGCCGCGCAAGGACCGCTGACCCCCGAACTCCCGCTGCCCGTCCACGTTCTGGAGCAGGCGACGGGCCGCGGTGGCACACCGCGCAGCCGGCTCACCGGCTGGCGGTTCTCGATCCGCGGCTCCGAGCGGGTGGTGGCCGCGGGCGAGACGGTGCGGACGGCGGACGGCTGGGCGTTCTCACACTTCTGCGAGGGCCCGTACCTGGCCTCCACGGAACACGCACTGCGGCAGGCGGAGGCGCTCGCGACGCCCTACCAGCCCCGGCTGCTGTCGGTGCCCGGGCTCTACATGCTCACGCTCTGGCTGCACGGGGACATCGCCGCCGACCCCGCCTCGGGCCTGCCCGGCCCGGGCGACCTGCTCGTGCCGCTCGCACCGGCGCCGCCGGGAATCGCGGCGCACCGCCCCCACCGCTTCGCCGAGTTGATGCCGGTCCTGACGCTCCGCCTGACCCCCGCCCCGCTGCTGAAGACCCCCGCTTGAGGAGCCGGCCCGACGGCCTGACGCCCCTTCCTTCCCCTGCGCCCCGCGGCTCCCCCGCCGCGGGGCGCACGCGTGTCCTCACCCTCGCGGACTAGCCCACTCCGACCATCGGTAACCACCCGGCCGGACGGTCATGTCGGAAGCAACCGCCCGCATGGGTGATGCGTCTCCAACGAGTGAGGAGCGCTGCCGGGAAATCCCTGCGGAATCACGCCCGTGGGGCAACACTGGTATCGACCAACCGATTCGCCAACGGGGGGCGGCATGAACACCGAATCGAGCCGCAGGACAGCCACCACATCACAGCGAAAGAACCCTCCCATGTGCCAGCACCAGCCCACGTGCCCCTCAGCCGACTCCGCCGACCGGGAAGCCGCGCACCTTGTGGCGCACCACCCCGAGCAGGGCTGGAGTCTGCTGTGCAACGGAGTCCTGCACTTCGAGGACACCGGTGAGCTGCTGCCGGACGGCCAGATCATCGCACCGCACCGGCCGCTGGACACGGGCAATGTGGTGACCGCTGCCTGAGCTCACGCACCACTGCACACAGCACCACAGCGCTCACGCACACCATAGGAACACCGCACCACAGGAACACCGCACCACAGGAAGACCGCGCCACAGGAATACAGGCGCACCCCGCACCACCGCGCCATGCACCACCCGCACCACCCGCACCACGCACGCAAAGGGGCCGGCCCGGCGACATCGCCGAACCGGCCCCGACTTGTGCCGGGCCTCAACCGAGGTCCGCGGCCGCGTCAGCCCTCGTAGTCCTCCAGCGGCGGGCAGGAGCACACGAGGTTGCGGTCGCCGTACGCACCGTCGACGCGGCGCACCGGCGGCCAGTACTTGTCGGCGGCCGAGACCCCGGCGGGGAAGACGGCCTCCTCACGGCTGTAGGAGTGCTCCCACGCGCCCGCCACGGAGGCGGCGGTGTGCGGCGCGTTCCGCAGGGGGTTGTCGTCCTTGCTCCACTCGCCCGAGCCGACCTTCTCGATCTCGGCACGGATCGCGATCATCGCCTCGCAGAAGCGGTCCAGCTCGGCGATGTCCTCGCTCTCCGTCGGCTCGATCATCAGGGTGCCGGCCACCGGGAAGGACATGGTGGGCGCGTGGAAGCCGTAGTCGATCAGGCGCTTGGCGACGTCGTCGACGCTCACGCCGGTCGCCTTGGTCAGCGGCCGCAGGTCGACGATGCACTCGTGGGCCACGAGGCCGTTCGGGCCGGTGTAGAGCACCGGGAAGTGCGGCTCCAGGCGCTTGGCGATGTAGTTGGCGCCGAGCACCGCGACCTGCGTGGCGCGCTTGAGGCCCTCGCCGCCCATCAGCCGGACGTACGACCAGGAGATCGGCAGGATGCCGGCCGAGCCCCACGGCGCCGCGGAGATCGGGCCGACGCCCGTGGCCGGGCCGGCGGTGGGCTGCAGCGGGTGGTTGGGCAGGTACGGCGCGAGGTGCGCGCGGACGGCGACCGGGCCGACGCCGGGGCCACCGCCGCCGTGCGGGATGCAGAAGGTCTTGTGCAGGTTCAGGTGCGAGACGTCGCCGCCGAACTTGCCCGGCTCCGCCAGGCCCACCAGGGCGTTGAGGTTGGCACCGTCCACGTAGACCTGGCCGCCGGCCTCGTGCACCTCCGCGCAGATGTCGGCGACGTGCTCCTCGAAGACGCCGTGCGTCGACGGGTAGGTGATCATCAGTACGGACAGCTCGTCGCGGTACTGCTCGATCTTGGCGCGCAGGTCCTGGACGTCGACCTCGCCGTCGTCGGCCGTCTTGACCACGACGACCTTCATGCCGGCCATCACGGCGCTGGCGGCGTTGGTGCCGTGCGCGGAGGACGGGATGAGGCAGACGGTGCGCTGCTCGTCCCCGTTGGCGCGGTGGTAGGCGCGGACGGCCAGCAGACCGGCCAGCTCGCCCTGGGAGCCGGCGTTCGGCTGGATGGACACCTTGTCGTAGCCGGTGACGGTGGCGAGCCGCTCCTCCAGCTCCGTGATCAGCGTGACGTAGCCCTCGGCCTGCTCGACCGGCGCGAAGGGGTGCAGCGCGCCGAACTCGGGCCAGGTGACCGGCTCCATCTCGGTCGTGGCGTTGAGCTTCATGGTGCAGGAGCCGAGCGGGATCATGCCGCGGTCCAGGGCGTAGTCCCGGTCGGCGAGGCGGCGCAGGTAGCGCAGCATGGCCGTCTCGGAGCGGTGCTCGTGGAAGACCGGGTGCGTGAGGTAGTCACCGGTGCGCAGGAGGGCCTCGGGGAGCGCCTCGGCGGCCACCGCGTCGAGCGCCTCGACGTCGCCGGTCACCCCGAAGGCGGCCCAGACGGACTCCAGGTGGGCGCGGGTCGTGGTCTCGTCACAGGCGATGCCCACGTGGTCGGCGTCGGTCAGGCGCAGGTTGACCCCGCGCTCGCGGGCGGCCTCGACGACCTCGGCGGCCCGGCCCGGGACGCGCACGGTCAGGGTGTCGAAGTAGGCGCCGTGCACGACCTCCACGCCGCCGGCGCGCAGGCCCTCGGCGAGGATCGCGGCGTAGCGGTGGGTGCGGCGGGCGATCGCGGCCAGGCCCTCGGGGCCGTGGTAGACGGCGTACATGCCGGCCATGACGGCGAGGAGCACCTGGGCGGTGCAGATGTTGCTGGTGGCCTTCTCGCGGCGGATGTGCTGCTCGCGGGTCTGCAGGGCCAGGCGGTAGGCCTTGTTGCCGTCGGCGTCGACGGAGACGCCGACGAGGCGGCCGGGCAGGCTGCGGGCGAACTGCTCGCGCACGGCCATGAAGCCGGCGTGCGGGCCGCCGAAGCCCATGGGCACGCCGAAGCGCTGGGTGGTGCCGACCGCGATGTCCGCACCGAGCTCGCCGGGCGAGGTCAGCAGCGTCAGGGCCAGCAGATCGGCGGCGACGGTGACGACCGCACCGAGCTCGTGGGCGCGCTCGATGACCGGGCGCAGGTCGCGCACGACGCCGGAGGCGCCGGGGTACTGCAGGAGGACGCCGAAGACGCCGCGCTCGGCGATCTCGTCGGGGATGCCCGCGCTCAGGTCCGCGACGACGACCTCGACGCCCGTCGGCTCGGCGCGCGTCTCGATCACGGCGACGGTCTGCGGCAGGGTGTCGGCGTCGATCAGGAAGACGCCCTTCTTGACCTTGCCGACGCGACGGGACAGGGCCATGGCCTCGGCGGCCGCGGTGCCCTCGTCGAGGAGGGAGGCGCCGGAGGTGGGCAGCCCGGTGAGGTCGGCGACGACGGTCTGGAAGTTCAGCAGGGCCTCCAGGCGGCCCTGGGAGATCTCCGGCTGGTACGGCGTGTAGGCCGTGTACCAGGCGGGGTTCTCCATGACGTTGCGCAGGATCACCGGCGGGGTGAACGTGCCGTGGTAGCCGAGGCCGATCATCGGGGCGAGGACCTGGTTGCGGTCGGCGAGCGAGCGCAGTTCGGCGAGGACCTCGGCCTCGCTGCGGGCCTCCGGCAGGGCCAGGGCGCCCACGCTCTTGATCACTTCCGGCACGGCGGCGGCGGTGAGCTCGTCCAGCGACCCGAAGCCGACCTGGGCGAGCATCTTGGCCTGGGCCTCGCCGTCGGGGCCTATGTGGCGGCGCTCGAACGGGGTGTCCCGCTCCAGGTCGGAAAGGGCGATGCGGTGGGCAGTCATCTGCGGAGGCCTCCTGGTCGTTGCGACCTGCGAGGGGTACCACGGCGCGGGTACCCGGACGGCCTCCCCCTCTGTCATCTCAACCTGAGAGCTTCACCGGACCGCAGCGCACGGCCCGGCTTTCACCGTCGGTGAGGAAGGGCTTCGGCGCTTGGCTGACCGGGCCCGCCCTGCTTTCCAGAGTGACCTCGTCCGTGCGGTACGGGTGCCTGAGAGATTCCGGGGAGGATTTGCTCCTTCGGCGCCTCCGCCGGCCCCACTGGGGGGGCTTGCGGGAGGACTCTCCCGCACGGATTCTGCGGCCATTCGCCAGCCTACCAGCGCGGCTTTCCCGCCGGATCTCCCGAGTGGCCGCTTCTCGCTTTGTGTTTTTACGTGGGGGGAGGTGCCGATACAGGGAGGAACCGTGCAGAGCGACATCGATCCCCGGAGCCTGATCGGACGGAAGGTCGTCGACCGCGCCGGGGCGAAGATCGGCACGGTGGACGAGGTCTATCTGGACGACGCCACGGGGGAACCGCTCTGGGCGGCCGTACGCACCGGTTTCTTCCGGCGGGACGCCTTCATCCCCCTGGCGACCAGCGAGATCACCGGCCAGAACCTCCGCACGGCGTACGACCGGGCCCTGATCAAGGAAGCCCCGGACTTCGGCGTGGGCCGCCACCTCTCCCCCGAGCAGGAGGTCCAGCTCTACCACCACTACCGACTCGGCATCCCGGGAACGTCACCCCGGCCGGCCCCGGGCCCGAAACGGGACGCGCCGCTGCCGCCGGGCCCGCCCGGCGCCCCGGATCCCGGCCCCGGGGACGCGCCGGGATCAGCCCCGGCACCGGCCCCCAGCCGGGAACGTCACCCGGACCCGGACACGGACCCGGGCCCCGGCCCACACGCCGCCCCGAGCCCGAAACCGGACCGTAATCAGGACTCCGCATCCGACCCGAGCCCGGGAACAGCCTCCATGCCAGCCGAGGGGCCGCCCTCGGCACCCGAATCACACCCGAGCCGGGACGCGCAATCCCCATCCGTCTCCGGACCGGGCCCTACACCGGGAGGTAGACGGGCCTCGGGCCCCGGCTCACGCCCAAGCCGGGAACCACAACCCGCATCCGATCCCGGACCGGGCCCTGCACCGGGACGTGGACAGGCCGCGGGCCCCGGACCACACCCGAGCCGGGAACCCGAACCCCCCTCCGTCCCAGGACCGGGCCCTGCAGCAGGTCAAGGAGTGGCCTCGGAACCCGAATCACGCCCGAGCCGGGAGCCGCAACCCCCCTCCGGTCCCGGACCAGCCCCGGAACCCGAGTCCCACCCGGGCCGGGGACCGGAATCCGTATGCGGCCCCGGACCGGGGTCCGTAGTGGGGCACACGTCGGCGACAGCCCCACGAGCATGCCCGGGCCGGGGCCCGGCGTTCCCGGGCTGTCCCGGATCGGGATCCGGACCCGGACAAGGGCCGGCGACGGACCCCGGCTCTGGGTCCGCAGTGCGGGCCGGGCCGGGCTCGGGCCCGGGGGCCGGGCACGAGCCGGGGGCCGTGTGCGCACCCGGGCCCGGACCCGAGACGGAGTCCGGCTCGCGGGTCGGGCCGACGGCGGGGTCCCGCTGCTGGTCGGAGCCGGAGTCGTGGCCCGCGGTGGCCCCGGGCCCAGGGGCAGCGGCCCCAGCCGGAGCCCCCGGCGTGGACGGGTCCGGGCACCGGTCCGTCGGCGGATCAGCCTGCTGATCCGCCGACCGTACGAGGGGCAGCGGCTCCCCCGCTTCGAGCGCGGGGTCGTCGACCGCGAACGTCCGGACGCGCCCCGGCTCCGACCACGGCTGTTCGAAGCGGACGGTGACCCGGCCGACCCCGCTGCCCTGCACCCATCCCGCCCCGTACTCGGCGTGCACCACGTCCAGCCCGGGCAGCCAGCGCCGCGGCTTCGCCTCCGTGAC
>NZ_JBPQTS010000160.1:0-17070 GCF_051386455.1 Streptomyces sp. URMC 124 | reverse complement strand
GCTCCGCCGGGTCCAGGGCGGGCGCCCCGCGCCGCCGCCCGGCCGAAGGTCTTCGGCATCGGCCTGTCGCGCACCGGAACCCACTCCCTGACCGCCGCCCTGGGCACGCTCGGCTTCGACGTGGCGCACTACCCGGCCGACCCGGGCACCTACGCGGCGCTCCTCGCGGGCACCGCCCGCTTCCCCCTGCTCGACCACCGCGACGGCATCACCGACATCACCGTCGTGCCGTACTACCAGGACCTCGACCGGGCCTGGCCGGGCGCCAAGTTCATCCTCACCGTCCGCGAGGAGGAGGGCTGGCTGGCCTCCTGCCGCACGCACTGGAAGCGGTCGGTCGACGGCAAGGCGGGCCGGAGCGGGGCGTACCCGCAGCTCCAGCGCTTCCTGCGCGCCGCCGTCTACGCGAGCCACGAGTTCCACCCCGAGCGCTTCCGCACGGTCGCCCGCCGCCACACCGCCGAGGTGCTCCGGTACTTCACGGGCCGCCCCGGCGACCTGCTCGTCCTCGACATCACCGCCGGGCAGGGCTACGAGCGGCTGGCGCCCTTCCTCGGCGTCCCCGTGCCCGACGAGCCCTTCCCGCACACCAACGCCTACGCGAGGGTCCCGGCGGCAGAGGACGCTACAGCCGGCGGGACAGGACCCGCCGCGCCCGCCGGGAGCGCGCAGTGAATGCGTCCGGCCGGATCCGGACCCTCCCCGGGGACTTCTCCCCGCCCGGCGGGCGCCCCGTGGACCTGGTCCTGCGGACGGTCGGCGAGCGCACCACCGACCTCGCCTTGCGCCTCGCCGTCGAGAACATCCGCCCGAACCGCGTCCACATCGCCGAAAACATCCGGCCGTTGTCCGCAGCCGTGGACCGCATCCTCGCCATCGACCACCGCGGGGCCTCGCACGTCGTCCATCTGGACGCCGACTGTCTCGTCCTGGAGGACATGCGGCCGTTTCTGGACGCCAACGAACTGGCCTACACCGACTGTGTCGTGCACGACCGCTTCCGCGGCCGCGTCCACTGCGGCGTGCACATCACCCGCGCGGACCTGGTGGAGGGCATGCGCCGGGCGGACCCCGGCGCCTTCGCGCGGGACTGGCTGGGCCCCGTCCTGCGCCCCGAGGCCTTCCGCCGCCACCTCGCCCGCCGGGAGCTGCAGCCCGGCGTCCAGCTCAAGGGCTTCCGCATCCTCCACGACCACCTCCAGGACCACGCCGACGTCTACGCCAAGTACGCGCTGCGCGAGCTGCGCAGCCGCGACGAAGGCTCCCGGGCGCGGCTGGAGGCCGCGATGGCGCAGTGGGGCGACGGACCGGACTTCGCGGTCGCGCGGGTGGCGGTCCGGCACAGCCGCGAGCGCGTGCCGCAGGACGTGACGCCCGCTCAGCTCGCGGCCCACATCGAGGTGCTGCCCGCCGTCGCTGTGCGCGAGACCGCGGCCCTCGGGCTGCCGCCGCTGCCGCCCCCGGCCATGGCGGACGTCCACGAGGCCGCCGCGGCCCTCCCGCGCGAGGAGCGGGCGAAGGTCTTCGGGCTCGGCCTGCCCGGCACGGGAACCCGCAGCCTCACTACCGCCCTGCACGAACTCGGCTACGACCTGGCCTCGTTCCCCTTCGGCGCCGGCGACGCGGCCGCCCTGCGCCGCGGCGACGGCCGCTTCCCCGCCCTGCGCCACTACGACGGGCTGGCCGACGTCTTCGCCCTGCCGCACCTCGCCGAGCTGGACGCCCTCCACCCCGGGGCCCGGTTCGTGCTGACCGTGCGCGACAAGGAGGGCTGGCTGCGCGCCGCCGAACGGCTGTGGGACACCGGCTGGCCGGCGGGAGCGCCCGCCGCGGAGCGGGCCGCGCAGCGCGAGGCGCGCCGGCTGTTCCAGGAGCGCGTCTGCGGCGGGCACGGCTTCGACCGGGAGCGGCTGGCCCGGGTGTACGACGCCGGGACCGCCCGCGTCCGCGCGTACTTCGCCGGCCGCCCCGGCGAGCTGCTGGTCCTCGACGTCTGCGGCGGCGAGGGCTGGGAGAAGCTCGCGCCCTTCCTCGGCCGGCGGGCCCCCGCCGCGCCCTTCCCGCACACCAGGACGAACCCTCTGGACCTCCTGCCCCGCTGAAGCGGTCCTGCATCCCCCGAAGGGCCACCGGAGGGGAAGTTCCGCCCCGCGGCGGCCGGTGTGACGGCACCATGACCCGGTGACGTACGCCGCCGCCCAGCGCACCCCCGCCCCCGCCGCGCCGCCGGAGCTGGACCCCGGCCGGGACGACCCGCACTTCGACCGCGTGGCCTCCGCAAGCCTGCGGCAGATGGCGGGCCGGCTGCCGGCGGTCCTCGCCCGGGCCGCCCGGCTGGGGTGGGCCGCGGACCGGGCGGCCACGGTGCAGATACTGGCCGCCCAGTGCGTGGCGGCCGTGGCCGCGGCAGTCGCGCTCGCCGCCACCGCGCGCGTCATGGCCGGGCTCTTCGGGCCCGGCACGGCCGCCGAGCACCTGTACGCGGTGCTGCCCGCGCTCACCGTCGCCGCCGCGGCCGCCGCCCTGCGCGCCTGCGCGGACGCCACGGCCCAGTACGCCGCCCTCCGCCTGGCCCCCGAGGTCACCGCGCTGGCCGACGAGCGCATCCTGGCCGACACCCCCGAGGTCGAGCTGACCGCCTACGACCGGCCCGACTTCAACGACGCCCTGCAGGCCGCCGGCACCGGCGCCCAGGCCACCCAGGACCTGATCGCCGACGCCCAGGTGCTGCTCTCCGCCGTCGCCCAGCTGATCGCCGCGGCGGTCGCCCTCACGGCCCTGCACCCCCTGCTGCTGCCCCTGCTGGTCCTCGCCGTGCTGCCCAAGGGGGCCGCCGCCGTCGCCGCGGCCCGCATCGCCCACCGCGCCGCCCACACCAGCCTCGCCGACAACCGGCTGCGCTACCTCCTGCGCCGCTACAGCACCGAGCAGCGCATGGCCGCCGAGATTCGCGCCGGCACCATGGCCCCGTACCTGCGCCAGTGGTACGCGCACCTCACCGACAGGATCCGCACCCGCCACCGCGCCGCCGCCCCCCGCGTGCTGCTGGTGACGCTCTGCGGGGCCGCGGGCTCCGGCACCATGCTCGCCCTCACCTGGCTGACCGTGGGCGCGCTCGTCCTCGGCGGCGCCATGGGCCTGGCGGTCGCCGCCACCGCCGTCGTCGCCGTGCGGGCCTCCACGGCCGCACTGACCTCCCTGGTCATGGCGGGGGCCCGGCTCTTCCGCACCTCGCTCTACCTCCAGGACTGGCAGGCGTTCCTGGACCTGGCCGAGGAGCTGCGGGCTGTCCGCGGGCCGCAGCGGCTCGGGACCGGCGGCCCCCGGGAGATCCGCGCCCACGAGGTCTCCTACCGTCACCCCGGCGCCCCGCAGGGCAGGCCCGCCCTGGACCGCGTCAGCCTCACCCTGCGCTCGGGCGAACTCGTCGCGCTGGTGGGGGAGAACGGCTCCGGCAAGACCACCCTCTCCCGGCTGCTGACGGGGCTCTACCTGCCCACCGCCGGGCAGGTCACCTGGGACGGCACCGATCTCGCCGACGCCGACCCCCGTGACGTCTGGTCCCGCGTCGGCCTGGTCCCGCAGGACTACACGCGCTGGCCGATGGCGGCCCGCGAGAACATCACCCTGGGCCAGCCCCGCGGCGGCGACGACCTGGTGCGCGCCGCGGCCCGCGCCGCGGGCGCCGACAGCGTCCTCGACGGCCTCCCCGACGGACTGGACACCCTCCTCGCCAAGTCGTTCTGGGGCGGCCACGACCTCTCCGGCGGTCAGTGGCAGCGCTTCGCCGTGGCGCGCGCCTTCTACCGCGAGGCCACCGTCCTCGTCCTCGACGAGCCCACCTCGGCGATGGACCCGCGCGCGGAGCACACCGTCATCAGCCGCTTCAAGGAGCTGGCCGCGGGGCGCGCCGCCGTGTTCGTCACGCACAATCTGACCAACACCCGCATCGCCGACCGCATCGTCGTCCTCGCCGCCGGCCGCGTCGTGGAGGAGGGCACCTTCGAGGAACTCTCCGTCGGCGGAGGGCTCTTCGCAGAGCTGTACAAACTGTCCCAGGACCGCTGACCGCACCGGGGCCCGCAATGCAGGACTCTTAAAACCCTCTTACCTCCGTTCGTTATCAACTCCCCATGCACCTCTTCACCTCCTGCCGCACCGCCCGCGCCGCCGCCGTCGTGCTGGCGGCGACCCTCCCGTGCATCACCTTCGCCGAGCCCGCCCACGCCGCGGCCCCCGCGCAAACGGTCCGCGTGCACGGCCAGTCCGTCGACGTCCCGCTCCGCGGCGGCACCGCCACCGTCGACACCGCCACCCTGCGGGTCATCGCCCGCACGGCCGCGGGCGCCACCGTGGAGCTCTCCGCACCGGCCGCCACCGCCCCCGGAGCCCCGGGCGCCGTCACCGCCACCAAGGACGGGGCCCGCTGGGCGTACCCCGCCGCCGGCCTGGAGGTCACCGCCCGCGCCGACAAGGGCAGGCTCCTTATCGCCTTCCGGTCCACCGGAACCACCGACCGCACCCTGAAGTGGCCCGTCACGGGCACCGGTTCCCCCGCCTCCGCCCTGCAGCTGCCGCGCGGAGAAGGACTGTCGATCCCCGCCGGCGACACGTTCTGGAACGGGCCCGGGGCCAAGCTGGCCGGCAGCAGCATCGCCATGGACTCCGGCCTGACGCTGCCCCTGTGGGGCTGGTCCGCGGGCCGGAGCGGCGTCAGCTACCTCGTCCCCACCGACATCGGCACCACGCTCGACGTCACCTCCGAGAAGGGCACGCTGCGCGCCACCGCCGCCCACGCGTTCTCCCGCGGCGAGGGCACCACCGACTACACCGTGGCCTTCAGCCTCACCGACGGCTCCCCGGTCGCCCCCGCGCTGGACTACCGCGCCTGGCTGAAGGAGCACGGGCAACTGGGCAGCCTCAAGCGCAAGATGGAAGCCGTCCCCGCGAACAAGAAGCTGCTCGGCGCCTTCCACGCCTACACCTGGGGACAGGCCCGCACCGCCGACGGCGTCCGCAAGCTGCGCGCGCTCGGCGTGGACCGCATGTGGCTCGGCTACGACGCCGACGACCAGCCCATGACCCCGGCCGCCGTCAAGGCGGCGAAGGAGGCCGGCTACCTCGTCGGCCCCTACGACTCCTTCGCCAACGGCCAGGACCCGCAGAAGTCCGACGCGCCCACCTCCGTCTGGCCGGACAGGGTCTATCCCGACTTCTGCGTCCAGCGGGCCGACGGCACGCCCGAGCCCGGCTTCCACGACCGCGGCTGCTACCTCAGCACCGAGGCGTTCGAGAAGGCCGAGCCCACCCGTCACTACCTCGCCGACCGCACCCGCAAGATGACCGCGAACGGCGCCGACGGCTACTTCCTCGACGTCGACGCCGCCGGCGAGCTCTACCGCGACCACAGCGCCGCACACCCCCAGACCAAGGCCCGCGACCGCGCGGGCCGGCTCGCCCGCATGAAGCGCCTCGCCGACGGCAACCGCCTCGCCCTCGGCTCGGAGTCCGCGGGCGCCTGGGCCAACGAGGTGCTGTCCTACGACCACGGCTCCGGCACGCCCGTGCACGACGGCCTGTGGGCCGCCCAGCGCGACAAGGAGAAGTGGGGCGGCTACGCCCCCGCCAAGGCACCCGCCGTCTTCTTCAAGCCCGCCGAGCTCCCGGCCGACGTCGCCAAGGCCATGTACGACCCCGCCTACCGCGTCCCGCTGTTCGAAACGGCCCTCCACGACTCCCTGGTCAACGCCGAGCGCTGGGAGCTCTCCTACGACAAGCTGCCGCAACAGAAGACCACCCGCGCCCTGCTGGCGATGCTCTACAACACCCCGCTCAACTTCGTCATCGGCGGCGACTCCCTGGAGAAGCAGGGCAGCGAGCTCGCCGCCCTGCAGAAGTACTTCTCGCCCCTGCACCAGGCGGCCGGTGCGGAGCCCATGACGGACTTCCGGACCCTCACCGGCGACCGCACCGTCCAGCGCACCGCCTTCGGCAACGGCACCCTCACCGTCACCGCCAACTTCGGCACCAAGGCCTACGAGGGCCTGCCCGGCGGCTGCGTCGACGCGAAGCTCAAGGGCGACGACAAGCCGCGGCGCCTGTGCCCCGCCACGGTGAACGTCAACCCGTAGCGCCGAGAGCCAGCACGGTCTCCACCGTGTCGGCCTCCTCCGCCCGCTTGTCCTCCCGGTAGCGCACCACGCGCGCGAACCGCAGTGTCACCCCCGCCGGGTACCGGGAGGACCGCTGGAGACCGTCGAAGGCGATCTCCACCACCAGCTCCGGCCGCACCGTCACCACGAAGCCGTCGGCGCTCACGGCCAGCTCCCGCAGCCGCTCCGTCTGCCACTCCAGCATGGCGTCCGTCATGCCCTTGAACGTCTTGCCCAGCATCGCGAACGAGCCGTCCGGCCGCCGCGCCCCCAGGTGCAGGTTCGACAGCTTTCCCGTGCGCCGCCCGTGGCCCCACTCCGCGGCCAGCACGACCAGGTCCAGGGTGTGCACCGGCTTCACCTTCAGCCACGCGGCGCCCCGCCGGCCCGCCGTGTACGGCGCGTCCAGCGCCTTGACGACCACGCCCTCGTGGCCGCGCCGCAGCACCTCCTCCGCGAAGTCCCGCGCCGCGGCGCGCTCCGCGGCCTCCGCCGGGTCCGCGACCACCAGGCGCCGCACCCGCAGCGGCCCCGGCACCACCCGCGCCAGCTCCGCGTGGCGCTCGGCCACCGGAAGCGCCAGCAGGTCCCGGCCGTCCACGGCCAGCAGGTCGAAGAAGACCGGCGACAGGGGCACCGTCACCGCGGCCCCCGCCACGTCCAGCCGCGAACCCACCCGGCCCGCCGTCTCCTGGAACGGCCGCGGCCGCCCCTGCGCGTCCAGGGCGATCACCTCGCCGTCCAGCACCGCGGAGGACACCGGCAGCTCCCGCGCCACGCGGCACAGCTCGGGCAGCCGCTCGGTGATCTCCTCCAGCTTGCGCGTCCAGATGCGCACCTCGTCGCCCGCGCGGTGCACCTGCACCCGGATCCCGTCGAGCTTCTCCTCCACGGCGCACGGGCCCAGCCGGTCCAGCGCTTCCTCGACGTCCTTGGCGGTGTGCGCCAGCATCGGCTGCACCGGGCGGCCCACCTCCAGCCGGAAGTCCGCCAGGGCCGCCGGGCCCCGCGCCAGCAGCTCGCGCGCGACCGCCGCGAGCGAGCCGCCCAGCATCACGGCGCGGCGCACCTCGGCGGGGTCGGCGCCCGCGGCGGCCGCGAGCCCTTCGGCCGCGAGCGCGTCGAGGGCGCCCTGCCGCAGCTCCCCGCCGAGCAGCCCCCGCAGGAACCGCTGTTCCTGCTCCGTGGCCGCGCCCATCAGCGCGTCCACCCGGCGCTTGCGCTCGACCTGGGCGCCCTTGCCGGCCACGGCGGCGATCCCGTCGACCGCCCGGTCGACGTCCGCGACGGTCAGCGTGGGCGCGGCCGCCGCGGCCGGGGAGGAGCGCAGCACGCTCCAGCCGATGCCGACCCTGCCCTGCGGCAGCCGCCCCGACAGGTACGTCAGGGCGACGGGCGCCTCCCGCGGGTCCGCACCGCGGAAGAGTTCCGCCAGCAGGGCGGTCTTCTCCGATCGCGCGGAGGTCGCGGCCATCTCGGCGGACACGCGGGCGACATCGGCCAGGAGCATGCCTTTATCGTGCTACGGGTGCGGGCGGAGCGCAGGCCGGCTCAGCCCTGCAGCCGGTCCCAGAACCCGCAGTGGTGCTCGGCGCCCACGCGGACCTGACGGATGCCGCCGGCGCCCGGCGCGAGGGACTGGGCCAGGGCGCGCTCCCGGTAGGCGGGCCAGTGCGGGGCACCGGCGCCGTTCGGGTTGCCCGAGTGGGCGAAGCGCGTCCAGTAGTCGATCATCCGGTCGGACAGCACCCGCTGCGCGCTGTTCAGGGGCCGCTGCGTCGGGAAGGGGCTGAACAGATAGGGCAGTTCGAAGGCGTGCGAGGCCCCGTAGGAGAAGCCGGGCACCGCCGGCAGGCTGTCCAGGAGGGGCGCGTCACGGTCGGCGAACTCGTAGGCGTACGTCGGCACCCGCCCGGCCAGCGCGCGGTCGGCCCGCACCGCCGTGCAGACGAACGTGGTGTCGGTGATCACCGCGGACCAGGCCAGCGCGGGCGTGGCGTACTGCCTCAGCGGGTACTCGGCCTCGACGGCGCGCGCGGCGGAGCCGAAGGACTCCGCCAGCCGGGCCCGGTAGTCCTGCTCGTTCCGCAGGGGGAACTGCGTCAGGGTCAGGCCGGTGAACAGCCGCATCTCGTCGAGGTTGGTGCCCTGGATCACCGGCACCCGGTGGAAGCGGCCGGCGGTGAGCGCACGGTCCGGCGCCGAGGGCAGCAGGGCGTTGCCGTAGACCGGCTTGCTGAAGGTCTGCCCGAGCTCGGGCGTCACCAGCTTGTCCGCGCTCAGCTTGCGCAGGCAGTCCAGTGCCCCGGCCCCCTGCGGGCAGCCGAGCCGCCCGGCCGCGGCGGCACCCGTCTCCTGGAGCGTCCGCTGCGACACGAAGAACCCGGAGCCCGGCGTGTGGGGCGTGACGGCTCCGCCGGGGAAGGCCGTCATGCACGAACCGCTCTGCAGGACCGCCTTGTGGAAGAGCCCGGCCGCCGTGGGCGACGTGAGCTGGGCGCAGGTGCTGATGGCCCCGGCCGACTCGCCGAAGAGGGTCACGTCGTGCGGGTTGCCCCCGAAGCGCGCGGCGTTGGCCCGCACCCATCTCAGGGCCGCCTGCTGGTCGGCGAGGCCGAAGGCGGGCGCGTCACCGAGCTCCGGGTGGCCGAAGTAGCCGAGCGCGCCCAGCCGGTAGTTGACCGTGACGACGACGGTGTCGCCGCGCGTGGCCAGGCGTCCGGTGTGGTACTCGCTGCCGGTGCCGCCGACGAACCCTCCGCCGTGCACCCACACCATGACGGGCCGGCCGTGGCCCGGCGCACGGCCCGTCGGCGTGGTGACGTTGAGGTACAGGCAGTCCTCCGAGCCGGTCGCCGGACCCGTGCCGAAGATCGGCGTCTGCAGGCACTGGGCGGACGGCTTCCCCGCGTCCCGCACGCCCTTCCAGGGGCGGGCCGGCTGCGGAGCGCGCCAGCGCAGCGGGCCGGTCGGCGGCGCGGCGAACGGGATGCCCTCGTAGGTGGCGTACGTGCCGTGTGCTCTGCCGCGCACGCGGCCGTGGTCCGTGGTGACGACGGGCCGGTCCGGCGCGTCCGATCGCGGCCCCGGTGGTGCGGCGGTGGCCGAGGTGGCGGAGGTGACGGACAGAACGGCCAGGAGCAGGGCGAGGAGGGCCCCGCTCCGGCGGCGGGGGAGGCGGACATGCTGCATGCGTATGTCCTTTCGGCGGGCGGGCTCGTGGTCGGCCCGGGCAACCGGGTAGTACCCACCCAGCACCATGCATATCTCCACACCGCCCCATTACCTGGCGTCACGTCATGGCCGTGGCCCGACGATCTCCTTCCCCTCGGAGACGGTGATGGCGGCCGCGGGACAGGAGTCCGCCGCGTCCAGCACCGTCTCGCCGGGCTCCGTCCTTTCCCTCACAGCCCGGGAGCGCTCGCCGTCCAGTGCGAACAGCTCCGGTGCCAGGGCCGCGCAGATTCCCGAGCCGAGGCACGCGCTCCGGTCCACCGTCACCCGCCACGCCGCCGTGCCGTCCGCCGCCCCTGCCGCCCCTGCCGGGTCGGCCCGGTCCGCCCGGTCCGCCGGGTCCGCCACCGGGCTCACCACCCCACCGGCATCGAACGCGGCCCGCGGACCAGCATCCCCGTCTTCCAGACGAGGTCACCGGCCGGCCGGAGCCCGGGCAGCCGCAGGAGCAGGGCCCGCAGGGCCTCCTGGAGCTCCAGCCGGGCCAGCGGGGCGCCCAGGCAGTGGTGCACGCCGTGGCCGAAGCCCAGGTGCTGGTTGCCCTCCCGGCCGATGTCGAGGGTCTCGGGGTCGGCGAACCGGCGGGCGTCGCGGTTCGCCGCGCCGACGGCCACCAGGACCGCGTCGCCCTTGCGCACGAGCGTGCCGCCCACCTCGACGTCGTCCAGCGCGTAGCGGGCGAACGACGCTCCCGCGCCCAGCGGGACGAAGCGCATCAGCTCCTCGACGGCGCCCGGCAGGAGGGAGGGGTCGGCCTGCAGCCGCTCGCGCTCCGCGGGGTGATCGAAGAGGGTGAGCACGAAGTTGGGGATCTGCGTGGCCGTGGTCTCGTGCCCGGCGACGAGGATGCCCACGCACAGCTCGATCAGCTCGCTCTCGGAGAGCCGGTCGTCCACGTCCCGCGCCTCGATCAGGGCGGTCATCAGGTCCTCGGCGGGCCGGGCGCGGTGCTCCTCGACGAGCCCGGCCATGTAGGCCCGCAGCTCGTCCCGGTTCACCGTCTTCTCCTCGGCCGTCAGCGAAGAGGTCGACAGGGCGGCGTCGCTCCACTTGCGGAAGCGCGGACGGTCCTCCTCCGGCACCCCGAGCAGCCGGCAGATCACGGCGACGGGGATCGGCAGCGCGTAGTCCTCCACCAGGTCGGCGGGCGGGCCCGCCGCCACCATCGCCTCCACCAGGCTCTCGGCGAGCGCCCGCACGCCCGGGCGCAGCTTCTCCACGCGCGGGGTGGTGAACGCCTTCGTCACCAGCGTCCGCAGCCGCGTGTGGTCGGGCGGGTCCATGCTCAGCAGGCCGGTGTCGCGCGGCCCGTTGCCGCGGCGCGGCTCGTCGTGGCGGGCGCCCTCGGCCCGGCTGAACCGCCGGTCGCCGAGGACGAGCCGGGCGTCGGCGTAACGGGTGACGAGCCAGGCGGGCTCGCCGTACTCCATGCGGACGCGCAGCAGCCCCTCGTTGCGGCGCACCTGGGCGTACTTCCCGGACAGGGCCAGTCCGGCGGGGTCGTTGAAGGGATAGGCAGTGGGCTCGTCGTGGGTGATGGACATCCGCGCGCCTCTTTCCTGAGCGTCCCTGTGTCGAGGCAAGCGTCGGCAGAGATGGGTGCCTCAGTCAACAAGGCGTCGGCTTCCCGCTGCCCGGCCCGCGCTGTCGCTGATGCGTATCAGCAGCGCCACCATCAGCCAGTTGGCGACGAGCGAGGAGCCGCTCTTGGCGAGGAACGGCAGCGCCTTGCCGGTCAGCGGGATCAGCCCCGTCACCCCGCCCGTCACGACGAAGACCTGCAGGGCCAGGGCCGCCGCGAGCCCGACGGCCAGCAGCTTGCCGAACGGGTCGCGCGCGGCCACCGCGGTGCTCAGGCCGCGCTGGGCCAGCAGCGCGTACAGCATCAGGACGACCATCGTGCCGGCCAGGCCCATCTCCTCGCCGACCGTGGTGAGGATGAAGTCGCTGCGGCCGGCGAAGCCGATCAGCTCGGGATGGCCCTCGCCGAGCCCGGTGCCGGTGACCCCTCCGCTGCCGAACCCGAACAGGGCCTTCGCGAGCTGGTCCGAACCCCCCTGCTGACCGTGCAGCGCCTCGAACGGGTGCTGCCACGCGTCGATCCTGCCCTTGACGTGCGGCTCCGCCGAGCCGACCACGACGGCGCCCGCCGACGCCATCAGCAGGCCGCACAGCACCCAGCTGAACCGCTCGGTGGCCGCGTACAGCATCACCACGAACAGCCCGAAGAAGATCAGCGAGGTGCCCAGGTCCCGCTCGAAGACCAGCACCAGCAGGCTCAGCACCCACACCGTGAGGATCGGCGCGAGCTGCCGCCCCGGTGGCAGCCGCACCCCCAGCACCTTGCGGCCGGTCAGGGCCAGCGCGTCCCGGTGGACGACCAGGTAGCCCGCGAAGAACACCGCGATCATGGTCTTGACGAACTCGCCCGGCTGGAACGACAGCGAGCCGATGAAGATCCACCGCTTGGCGCCGTAGGTGTCGCCGGGGAAGAACGCCGGGGCCATCAGCAGCGCCAGCGCCACGGCCATCGTGAGGTAGATGTAGCGCTGGAGCCGGCGGTGGTCCTTCAGCGCGACGACCACGCCCACGCACAGGCCCACGCCGATCACCGTCCACATCAGCTGGTTGGAGGCCGTCGGGGCCGAGTGGTAGCGCTCGGCGTAGGAGAAGTCCAGCCGGTACAGCAGCACCAGGCCGATCCCCGACAGCAGGACGGCCAGGGGAAGGATCAGCGGATCGGCGTACGGGGCCCAGCGGCGCACGGCCAGGTGCGGCACCAGCGCCAGGCAGACCATGGCGCCCGCGAAGCCGGCGGCGCCGCCGGGTATCCGGCCGGTCGTCGCGAGGCCGGTGTACCCGTAGCCGAAACAGGTGATCAGGACGGCCAGGCCGAGCAGCAGCGCCTCCCGGTTGCGCCGTGCCGCGGGAGACGGGTCCCGCGCCTGCGCACGGTGCTCGTCACGGCCATAGAGGTGCACGGAATCCACGGTCACACCGATCACTATCGTCGGCCCCGCCTGAAGGAATCCTGAGATTCCTGAACGAACCTTCAGGAATCGGATGTTCCGCAGCTCATCCCTCCGGCGCGGGTCCCTCCGGACCCGGCTCCTCCGGGCGGTGCCTCCCCGGGCAGCGGGAACCACGCCACCAGGCGAGCCCCCTGCGCGGCGGGCGCCGCCTCCAGGTCCCCGCCGTGGGCGCGCGCCACCTCCCGGGCGATGGCCAGCCCGAGCCCGCTGCCGCCGCTCTCCCGCGCCCGCGCCGCGTCCAGCCGCACGAAGCGCTCGAAGACCCGCTCGCGCTCCTCCTCGGGGATCCCCGGCCCGTCGTCGGCGACCTCCAGCACCGCCCGCCCCGCGGCCGCGTCGAGCGAGGCGGTGATCACCACGCGCGAGGCGGCGTGCCGCAGCGCGTTGTCGACCAGGTTCGCCAGCAGGCGCTCCAGCTGTCCCGTCCGGGCGCGCAGCGGCACCGGATGCGCGGCCCGCACCGTCAGCGGCACCCGGGACGACGGGCGCCGCGCCGCCTCCTCGGCCGCCAGCAGCGCGAGGTCCGCGGGCTCCCCGGCCGCCGTCGGCGCCCGCGCGTCGAGCCGGGCCAGGAGCAGCAGGTCCGCGGCCACGTGCTGCAGCCGCACGGTGTCCTCCAGCGCCGCCCGCACGCCCTCGGGCGACGGCCCGCCGGGCGCGGCCAGCGCCACCTCCAGCCGGGAGCGCACCGCGGCCACGGGGTTGCGCAGCTCGTGCGAGGCGTCGGCGACGAACTGCCGCTGCCGGCCCACCGCGAGCTCCAGCCGGTCCAGCGTGGCGTTGACCGTACGGGCCAGCTGCGCCACCTCGTCGCCCGCGGCCGGTACGGGCACCCGCCGGTCCAGCGCGCTCGCGGTGACGGCGGCCAGCTCCGTGCGGATCGTGGCCACCGGCCGCAGCGCGGCCCCCGTCACCGCCCAGGCGATGGCCGCGGCCAGGGCGATCAGGGGCGGGGCGCCCGCGAGGAGGCCGAACGCGACGGCGTGCGTGGCGCCGTCGACGTCGTTGAGCACCGTCAGCGCGTACACGTACCGCTCGGCCCGCACCCCGCCCGGCCCCGGCGGCGCCGCGGCCCGCACCACCACGACGTCGCCGCGGTCGCCCCCCGTCGCGAGGCCGCCGGAGAGGATGCGGTGGGCCGCGTCGTGCCCGCCCTCCGGGCGCAGCGGGGCGAACTCCCGCGCGAGCGCCTCCGCCGACGGCCGGGTGGTGGCGACCACCGCCCCCCGCGCGTCGAGGACGAGCACGAGGTCCACGCCCGTGCGGGGCGAGGGCAGCAGGGCGGGCAGCTCTCCGGCGTCCGCCCGCGCCGCCACCTCGCGGGCGGCCAGCTCCGTGCGGCCGTTCGTGGTGTCCAGGAGGTTGGCGCGCAGCACCGTGTACAGCCACGTGCCGCCCACGCCGAGCACCACCGCCATCGCCAGGGCCGCCGCGGCCGCGCACCTGCCGCGCAGCGTGCGCGGCAGCACCGGCCGGCGCGCAGCGGTCACGGGCGGCCGCCGTCCGCGGCGATGCGGTAGCCCGTGCCGTGCACGGTCACGATCGTGCGCCGGCCGAACGGCGCGTCGATCTTCCTGCGCAGCGAGGAGACGTACACCTCCACGATGTTCGCGTCGGTGTCGCCGGGGAAGTCCCAGACCTCGTCCAGGATGTCGCGCTTGGCCACCGCCCGGCCCGCGTTCGCCATCAGGTACTGCAGGACGGCCAGCTCGCGCGCGGTCAGCTCGATCTCCACCCCGCCGCGCAGGCAGCGGCGCGCCGCGGGGTCCAGCACCAGGTCACCGGCGCGCAGCGGGGGAGCGCCCCCGCCGCCCCGGCGGCGGCCGAGCGCGCGCAGCCGGGCGAGCAGCACCACGAACGAGAACGGCTTCGACAGGTAGTCGTCGGCCCCCGCGTCGAGCCCCTCCGCCTCGTCGTACTCGCCGTCCTTGGCGGTCAGCAGCAGCACCGGCGTCCACTGGCCGAGTGCGCGCATCCGCCGGCAGATCTCGTAGCCGCTCGGGCCCGGCAGCATCACGTCGAGCACGATCACGTCGTAGGCGCCGGTGAGCGCCGCCTCCAGGCCGCGGTGGCCGTCGTGGACGGCGTCCACCAGATGACCCTCGGCGGCCAGCCCCTGCCGCAGCGAGTCGGCCAGCCCCGTCTCGTCCTCGACTATCAGAATGCGCACGCCCCAAGCGTCACATATGCCACGAGAAGCACTTGCGGCGTGCCCTGCCGGGCTCGCGCGTGATGTCCCGCACACTCGAAGGCAGGGCCGTAACCGCCTGATGACCGCCGGGTTGACCCGGGGGAGAGCACGCAGGAACGCACCCCGCCACAGGACGGAGCAGTGGTACATCCATGAGCAAACGCCAGAAGGGCCGCAGGCACCGCAGGGTCAACCGCACTCCGCGCCCGGTCGGTGCGGCCGTCCGCCGCCGTTCCCCGGCCGCGGCCCCGCAGCCGGCCGTCGCGCACGCGGCCGCGCCGCCCGCTGCGACGGCCACCGCCCGGCAGCCGGTGACGCAGAAGGCGCCGCAGGAGCCGTTGGAGCCCGCGGCCCGGCGGTCCGCGGCGCCGGCGCGTGCCGCCGCGGAACGGTCCGCCCCGCCGGCCGCCGCCCCCGAGCTGAGCCGGCACACCGCGCGCACGTGGGAGAGCCTGCGGACGTACGGTGCCGCGGGGGCCTCCCTGGAAGAGCTGTGCGTCGCCGTGGGCTATCAGCCGCGCACCGTCACGAAGCACGTCCAGGGCCTCGCGGACCAGGGCCTGGCCGAGCTCCGTGACGACCGCTGGTACGCCCGCGAGCCGGCCGGCGCGCTGGCGGCGACCGCCGGTTAGACCGGACCGGACCGCCGCGGCGCCGGCACCGCCGGGCTCCCCGGCCACAGCTGGCGCACCCGGAGTCGGGGATAGGGACACGAGCGCCGCCGCGGCCGGGAACCTCCCCGCCGCAGCGGTGCCCGGCCACGGCGGCGAGGGTCCGGCGGCACCGGAACCGCGGCGCCGTCTCCCGTGCACGGGCCGGCCCGGGCGGGGCGGGTACCGCCGGGGTCGCCTAGTACCACCGGGGCCGGCCGGGGCCGCCGGAGTCGCCGTCCGCCAAGCGGCGGTCCAAGGCGGCCAGGACCGCCTCGTGCCGGGCCAGGGCGTCGGCCGCGCGCTCCAGCGAGCGCGCCGCCGTCTCGGCGCGGTCCGCATGGGCGATCATCCGCTTGTGCAGGGCCGCGCCCTCCGCGCCGAGCGGGGCCACCTCCGCGGCGCTGGAGCGCAGCCGGGCCGCCTGCTCCCGCAGCGAGCAGGCCTGCGCCCGGACGGGCCGCGACCAGGGCGCGTGCTCCGCGCCGGCGCCCGTCACCGGATCCCTCCGGGCCGCAGCATCCGCCAGGGCGCGAACGCGTTGCGCACCCCCTGCAGCGCCGGGGCGAGCTCCGGGTGGTGGCGCATCAGCACGTCGGTCATGCCGGTGCGGTCGATCCACTCCATGCCCTCGGGGGTGTAGATCTCCGGGCGGTAGTCCCGGGTGAAGAAGCGGTCGCTCTTCAGCCGCCGGGACGCCATCAGCACGAAGACCCGGAACGCCGTGTCGCTGAACGCGAACCCCCGCGGCCGCTGTTCGGCGTACAGGCCGACCATGGTGTCGACGCGCTCCAGCCGGCCGTCGTAGACCTCGCGCAGCTCGGCCGCGAGCCCCACGTCGCCGCCCGTCAGCTCCTCGAAGCCGGAGACCGGCGGGCGGTGCAGCGCCGCCCGCAGCGCCGTGTAGCGGGGCACGCCCCGCTCGCGGTCGCGCAGGATGTCCACCGCGCCGACGTCCACGTGTTCGCCGGAGATCCGCAGGAGGTCGCGCAGGCAGTCGGGGTGGTTGTGGAGCGTGATGTCGCCGGGGTTCATCACGCCGAAGGAGTACAGCAGGTCGGAGAGGCCGTACTTGTCCACCGCCGGCCGGGTGGCCAGCGCCTGCAGGCCGTCGAAGTCCGTCCGCTCGACCAGCGCGCCCGTGCGGTGCGAGTGGATCGCGTACTCGTCGCGGACGAGGGGGTGCAGCCGGTAGGCGGCGACGAACTCCTCGGTCATCGAGTACGGCGCGGTGTGGTGGTCGGTGGGGGAGCCGGGGATGCCGAACAGCGACTCGCCGGTGCCGAACCGGCCGACCCGGCGCCGCACCCGCGCGGGCAGGACCCCGTACCAGTTCATGTGCATGGCCGCACGGGTGACGGGGTGGGAGACCACGCCCGGGGTCCACTCCACGGTGTGGATCTTCGCCATGACGGCGGCGTTGACGAGCCGGGCCGTCTGGAAGAGCCGCTCGTCCCCCCATGTGGGGTGGGCGGCGGTGATCCGGTCGCAGATGGCGTTGTGCTCCTTGGCGAAGAGCGTGTGCAGCAGGGACAGCCCGACCCAGTAGTTGTCGTTGAAGCCCGTGAGGTCGATGCCGGACAGCCCCGGCGCGGTCTCGGCGGGCAGCCGTCCGTCCGTCAGGGCGAGCTTGCCCCGCTCGCCCGTGCGCAGGGCCCGGCAGCGCTCCTCGCTCGAACCGTAGAGCTGGGAGCCGTCCCACCAGTGGGTGACGGTGTTCTCGTACGTGGGCGGGTGCGCCGGGCCTGTCCGGCATCGACCTCACGGGCTTCAACGACAACTACTGGGTCGGGCTGTCCCTGCTGCACACG